>JAIEMR010000202.1 GCA_019751935.1 Alphaproteobacteria bacterium | reverse complement strand
CTTGATGTAAAAGCAGGTGACCGTGTTCTTTTTGGAAAGTGGTCAGGAACTGAAATCCGTGTTGATGGTCAAGATTACCTTGTTATGAAGGAATCTGATATTATGGGCATCATTCAGAAAAAAGCTGCCTAATAAACCCTCTATTGTAATTAATTTTTGAAAGGAATAAGAAATGGCTGCGAAAGAAGTTCGTTTTTCCACCGATGCGCGCGAGAAAATGTTGCGCGGTGTTGACATTTTAGCCGACGCTGTAAAAGTAACTTTAGGTCCAAAAGGCCGTAACGTTGTTATCGACAAATCGTTTGGAGCCCCACGCATCACAAAAGACGGTGTAACTGTTGCAAAAGAAATTGAACTAACAGACAAGTTCGAAAACATGGGCGCACAAATGCTTCGTGAAGTTGCTACAAAAACCTCCGACCTTGCCGGTGACGGTACAACAACAGCGACTGTTTTGGCTCAAGCAATTGTTCGTGAAGGCGTAAAAGCTGTTGCTGCTGGCATGAATCCTATGGATTTAAAGCGCGGCATTGATATGGCTGTTGAAGTTGTTGTTGCTGATTTGAAAAAACGCTCCAAAACAATTTCCACAAACGCAGAAATTGCTCAAGTTGGTACAATTTCAGCGAACGGCGAAAAAGAAATTGGCGAAATGCTTGCAACTGCTGTTGAAAAAGTTGGCAAAGAAGGCGTTATCACTATCGAAGAAGCAAAATCACTTCAAACAGAATTAGACGTTGTTGAAGGTATGCAATTTGACCGTGGGTATATTTCCCCATACTTTGTTACCAATTCAGAAAAAATGCTTTGTGAACTTGAAAATCCATATATCTTGATTTGCGAAAAAAAGGTTTCTGCTTTACAAGCAATGCTTCCTGTTTTAGAAGCTGTTGTTCAATCAGGTCGCCCATTGTTAATCATTGCTGAAGACGTTGAAGGCGAAGCGCTTGCAACTCTCGTTGTTAACAAACTTCGTGGTGGACTCAAAGTCGCTGCAGTTAAGGCTCCTGGCTTTGGTGATCGCCGTAAAGCGATGCTTGAAGACATTGCGATCCTGACTGGCGGTCAACTTATTTCCGAAGATCTTGGCATTAAGCTTGAGAACATTGATCTTTCTATGCTTGGAACAGCTAAAAAAGTTTCAATTACAAAAGATGATACAACAGTTGTTGATGGCGCAGGTAAAAAAGACAATATCAAAGCACGTTGTGAACAAATCAGAGCTCAAGTTGAAGAAACTACTTCTGACTATGACCGCGAAAAACTTCAAGAACGCCTTGCTAAACTAAGCGGCGGTGTTGCTGTTATCCGTGTTGGCGGCGCAACAGAAATTGAAGTTAAAGAACGTAAAGACCGCGTTGAAGATGCGATGCATGCAACTCGTGCAGCAATCCAAGAAGGTATTGTTCCTGGTGGCGGCGTGGCTCTTGTTCGTGCTCTTAAAACTTTGGACAGCTTAAAGCCAGCAAATGGAGATCAAGAAGTTGGTATCCGCATTATTCGCCATGCATTGACAGCTCCTTGCCGTCAAATTGCCTTAAACGCTGGCTCTGATGGTTCCATCGTGGTTGGTAAAGTCATGGATAGTACTGATGAAAACTTTGGTTATGACGCGCAAACTGGCACCTATGGAGACATGATTAAAAATGGTATCATTGACCCAACTAAAGTTGTTCGTACAGCCTTGCAAGATGCAGCATCCATTGCTAGCCTCTTGATCACAACAGAAGCTATGGTTGCAGAAAAACCAGAGCCAAAAAATAACGCTATGCCAAACCCAGGCATGGGCGCTGGTATGGATTACTAAATCCAACCAACAAAACGTTATATTAAAAAAAGGGCGAGTTTTATCGCCCTTTTTAATTGAAAATTAATAATTTAGTGTTATCTTCTGCTTTATGAGTATTAAGCAAATAATTAAGATTGGTTTTTTAATATGAAATCTTTAATGCGCATTTTTGTTGCAGCAGTCCTTGTATTTTTTTCACTTGAGGTAAATGCTGAAAACCAACCCCTGACAAAAGAAGAAGCTTTAGCTTTTACCAAACAATTTATTGATGATGGCAAAACTCTAGCGAAGCAGCACACTGATTTAACAAAAGAACCAAGCGCTGAGCTGAAAAAAAAGTTTCATGATTTTTTGGTAACAAAAATTGCAAACAGCACAGCAAGAAGCATATTGGGAAGAGCAATTTTAAGCGCAGTGGCCGATCAAAACAGTTATATTTCAAACTTTATTTCCCAATTCGTTGGTTATGAAGTGAAGTTTTATGGCAGCCCAGAAAAAATGAGAGTTTTCCAGGAGGCTACTTATGATGAAAAAACTGCTAAAATAGAACTCTCTCCTGATGGGAAAATTGCAAGAGTAGAAATTTCATTTTTTTATGATGGTAAAACAGCCGCTGTTCAGTTTTTTATTATTAAAGAAAACGGCGCTTTAAAATTAGATGATTTGTACCTTGAAGGGATTAGTCAGAAAAACAATCAAACAAGTGAGATTAGAGCGTTTTATTCTAATGATAATATGGGTAAAGGCAATCCTCAAACATTTCTAACGTGGTTTACAAGCACAATCAATGCCTATTTAGAAAGATAAATCCGCATGGAGAGAATAATGAAATTATTTGCCAAAACTATAATGTTAGCATCGATATCAATCATTCTCTCTAAAAATTTAATTGCCGCCCCCCTAACTGGGCCCGATCTATTAAGAGCGCTTTATGATGCTATAGATGCACCAAATTATGTTGCAAAACCTGGACATCCCCCCTCCCCTGATAGCTTTCTAAAAAGTTTTGGTGAAACAAGGCCTATTCAATGGATTCTTGGCGGAAGGCCCTTCACCAGCGCAACCCTAAGGTCTGCGGACAGCGCTACCTTAGTCCGCGTTCTCATTGACGCTCTTAAGGAAAGTGATAGAGTAGCAGGACAGAATGATATGGTTATTGCAGATTACAAAAGAGGACTTGCAATGCATCAACAGGCAGTTATAGCAAAAGCAAGGTAGTCATTCATTTTACTCTTTGCGTAAAGCAGTTTAAAACGGTAATAGATTAATCCATTAGGGAGATCACAATGAAATTCTTCAATCAGAGAACCATAGTTTTGGTAACCCTGCTAGTGGCATTTTCTAGCCCTCTTCTAGCCGCTGATGCAGCTAAAGATGAAAGGGATGGAACGGCACTATTGCCTGAATTTTACCGTGCAGTTGACGCTGGAGAATTGGATACTTTAGGAAAAACAGAGGCAATGATGAACGTCCTTGGAGGCAAAGCATTTACCAGTGCAACTCTTATGTCTTTAGACAGTTCTGTACTCTTGCCCGCTCTTATCGCAGGTCTTAGGGAAAATAATTTAAAAATAACTCAACACGCCCAAAAAGTTGCCGCTTACGATACTGCAATCGCAAACTTACGTGCCACTCTAATTGCACCAGGGAAGCCAGATTTAACTGCCCCTCCTTGCGGAGCAGATTGCCCACACAGGCCACATTAGGAAATTAGAAAGCTCCTTCTTACAGGATATAAAACCATTAAGGTTGAAGAATTCCATAAATGTAAACTTTACTTCTCTCACAATAAGTTTTAGTTTTTTTTGAGAGTATAATTAAAGGCAAATATTTAATGGATATAATTTCTTATATAGAAGAAGACTACCAAGAAGCTGAAAAATTAATAAAGTATTTTAAGCTTGCAAAAACCAAAGAAGAAAAGCAAATCCTCTTTAAAAAGCTATCAGAACATGTAAATAATTATAACAAAAAAGAAGAAAAACTTTTTTATGAAGTCATGTCAAAAATAGAAGAAGCTCGAAACGAGGCCCATAGATCTTATGAAGAACACAAAATTCTGGCTTCTCTTTTGGAAGATATGTTGCCAAATATGCAAACTCACATCAACGAGAATTGGGAAGTTAAAATTGATACTTTCCAAGAATTTCTAGCAACACACTATCGCCAAAAACAACGTACTCTATTCCCTCTTGCCCGCCGTCATTTAACTAAAGAACGTCTGATATCTTTAGGCCTGGAATACAAGAAATCTCACCACTCTGGGATGTAGAGTAACTGATATAAACTGAGCACAAGTTTACGTCACCCTGAGAAACCCTAGGCTTTGCCCCAATCCAGCAAAACTTAGAGTTTAACATTTTCCTGGATCGTTACGCTAACGCCCTAGATAACAGCGAATTAATCTTCTCAATACAAAGAAATCTCTATACTATAGCAAAACTTATATAAATTGAGTATAAGTTTACGTCATTGCGAGAAGCAAAAGGCGACGTGGCAATCCAGTAAAACCTTTAGTTTCAACAATTTCCTGGATCGCTTCGGCTTGCGCTCGCGATGACGATGATTATTATCATTTTATATGAAATTAGCTATATAAAGTTTCCCTTACTTCGCCTCTGCTAAATGATCTTGGGTATAGGTATCTCTTAAAAACCTAAGCAAAAACCAGCTCAAAATTAAACACGCTGGAACTGCAAGAATTGAAACTTGATAACAAGTATTGGAATAAACCCTAAGGCCCGTTGCTGAAAGCTGACCATCCCAAACAAGGTCCAAAATCAGGCCCAATATTGGCTGGAAAAGAACCCCACTCATCATCACAAGGGCATTTGTAAAGGCAATTGTGGTCCCACTTACCTCGTCCGTACTGTGGTCTTTTGCGCAAGTAAAACACAATACTTGTCCGCCAATCATCAAACCAGCCAAAAATAATAAAATAAACATCATCGGCAGGCTAAGGTATTCTGCGAATGCAATAGCTATAAACAAAAGGCCTGCAAGTAAGGCGGACGCTCTCATAACCTTCACATAGCTTTTTAAATACACTGTTGCCCACGCTGCAACTGGGCTTCCCAAAGCCATACCAATCGTCAACATAATACTTGCCGTTGCTGCAAGCTCATTCGTAATGCTGTAGCTATTCATCAAGAAAGGAACTGCCCATAATTCAGTAAAAGCTGAAATTGGTAAATACATAAAACCACCAACGATACCCGCCAGCCAAATTTGCTTGTTTTGAATGATAATTTTCAAGCTTTCTTTTACACTTAAAGTGGTTTCTGTTTTCCCGCCTCGTTTCTGTTTTCTCTTGGCTTCTGGCTTATCTTTAATCAAAAACCACGAAATAAGAATAACGGGAATCCCTGCTAAAGCCGTCATGAAGACAGCTTGACGCCATCCAAATGAATTAACCATCATCGCTAGGGGGCGTCCACCAAATGTCGCTCCTAACGTTCCCATCATGTTTGATAAACCAGCAACAAGTGCAAACTTAGCTGGGCTAAACCATACAGCTGTAATTTTCAAACAACTAATAAATGCACACGATGAACCCGCGCCTATCATAAATCTTCCTATCTGAGCAGTGATGAGATCATGACTTTCCGCAAACAAGAATGTTCCCAGCACACATATAAGCGCTGAAAGAGTAATAATTTTTCGAGGACCTAATTTGTCAACAAAAAGCCCGCATGGGATTTGCAAAGGAACATACGCATAATAATAAAAAGAAGATAAAACACCAAGGGCTGTAGAGGTTACTCCAAAGTCTTGGATTAGTTCTTGGGTCATAACGCTAGGTGAAACGCGCAAAACCATTTCATAAAGATAGAAAAGGCTCGCAATTACCCAAATGATCCATGATTGCAAAGCTGAGGTTGTTGTATTCACACTCTTTTTGGTTGATATCATTGATTCAGACAAACTTACTGCGTTCTCAGAAGAACCAATACTCATCACATACCTTCTTAAATATAAAATTAAAAAATTCTAAAGTGTTTTAAATTTCAAAATAACAAATAGACTTAAGCTTCTAAGTGTTATTTTTGAACCTTTTGATATCTAGCTAGCAGCATCAGCTTCAACGCGGTTATAGGTTTCACGAACATATTGAACAATAACCCAGCTTACCAAAAGTGCAACTGATACAGCTGAAAAAGCTACTTTATATGTTGTTAAATCGTAAATTGGGGTACCTTCGACTGACATTTTTCCATCCCATGCTAAGTCTAACAACATCCCAAGTAAGGGTTGAAAAATAACGCCGCTTACCATTACTAAACAGTTAGTAAACCCAATCGTTGTCCCGCTGATATAATCAGGATTAATTTCCTTGGCTGCTGCAAAGTAAAGAATCTGTCCACCTGAAATCATCCCCCCTAAAAACAGGAGAGGGAACATAAGAGTAAGAGGAATATTGGGAACATAGAAAACAACTAAAAAGGTCAAAAATGTACCCAAAGCGGACCACGACATAACTTTAACGCGGCTTTTATATTTATTGGATAACCAAGGACCAATCAAAGTCCCAAGTGCCATACCTAAAAACACCATGATACTGGCTGTTGAAGCAAGCTCATTATTGATGTTATAAAGCTGCATCAAAAAGGGAACCCCCCACAATTCAGCAAAGGCTGACAAAGGAAGATACATCATGCATCCATAAAGTCCAATCAGCCAATTTTGTGGATTAGAAGCAACAATTTTAAGACCTTCTAGTAAGGATGCATTTGCATGCTCAGCATCTTCTTGATTTCTTTTGGGAGTGTTTGGATGGTCACGAATAATCATCCATGCCGCAATCGCTATACAAGCTCCAACAACAGCTCCTACCAACATAGAAGAACGCCAACCAATAGCATTGACCATCATGGCACAAGGACGCCCTCCAAAGGTTCCGCCCAATGTTCCCATCATCATGGTCATACCAGCAATTCCAGCAAATTTACTAGCATCGAACCATTCTGCCCCAATCTTGGCGCAACTTAAATAGGCACAGGCAGAACCTGCTCCCATCAAAAAACGACCAATTTGCGCCGTTAAAAGCGTATCGCTTTGTGCAAAATAAATACTACCAATCACACACAAAACAGCAGAGAGAGTAATAACTTTCCTTGGACCAAATCTGTCAACAATGACCCCGCAAGGAACTTGTAATGCCACATAAGAGAAATAATAGAACGATACTAATACCCCAAGAGCTGTAGAAGTCACCCCATAATCCAACATCAGATCATTTATCATTACGCTTGGAGAAACACGTAAGATATACTCATAAAGATAAAAAGCCCACGCACAACCCAGAATTGTCCACGCTTTTAGAGACCCTTTTCGATTACTCAACTTATCTTCAGTGCCAATAGTTTCGTAACTGACTATTGATTCCACTTCGATTGATCTCATTGTGGGGTGTTCTCCTTTAACTTTAAAGTTCATAAACTAATTTTTATTTTTTAGGTTGTTCTTAGGGACTAAGTTCGTTAACTTCTAATTAAGTAACTGTACCATAAATTTCAAGCACTTTCATAATCAAAAATCACGAAGCGTGTTTTTTTATATATTTTACGAAATATAATTTCAAAAAATTGAGGTTTTTACTCTGGAAACAATAAAATACGCCTTTTTTTTAACTTTGATCTTAACCGTTGCCAGCCTGGTATTTGGTCTTTTTGTTTATTTTAAAGGAGAGGGACCCTACAAAAAATATGCAAATGCCACTATGAGGTGGCGGGTTATGTTTCAGGCCTTCGCGCTTATTTTATTTTTTATATTATTATCATTAAAAAGGTAAATATGGTTCTCTTATCTAGAATTTACACAAAAAGTGGAGATAAAGGCAAAACGGCTCTTGGTGATGGAGAGCGCATTTTTAAAGACCACCACCGAATTGAAGCCATAGGCGAAGTTGATGAGACAAATGCTTTTATTGGCTGGGCCATACAATTCAGTGAGGGCGAAGAAAAAACGCTTCTTCAAAAAATTCAAAACAATCTTTTTGATCTAGGCGCTGACTTGTGCATTAAAGAAAATGAAAACACAATTAACAAACTTAGAATTACTAAAGAACAAGTCACCTTTTTAGAAACAATGATTGATCAATATAATCAATCTCTCCCCCATTTAACCTCTTTCGTTTTACCAGGCGGAACAGAATTGGCAACAGCCCTTCATTTAGCAAGAACTGTGGTGCGCCGTGCTGAAAGGCGCGTTGTCACACTTTCTCATAAAGACACTATTAATTCAGAAATTATTAAATACTTAAACAGACTTTCAGATTTATTATTTGTCCTAGCCCGTTTTTCAAATCATCAATCCCCCAAAACAGGTGACATATTATGGACGCCGGGCTCAAATTAGGAACGCCCCAAAATATCGGCATTATAGGGACAGGTCAAATGGGCAAAGGTATCGCTCTTGCATGCCTTTTATCCGGTTACACAGTCAATCTTTATGATAAAGACACGGGCGCTCTGGGGAAATGTATTGAAAAGATCAAAGCCTCTTTAGAGAAATTTTTGAATCAGGAAAAAATATCTAAGGGACACTTTCAAAAAGCATCTACTTTATTTAGGGCGCAAAATTCATATGATTTTCTGAGGCAAATGGATATTGTCATCGAAGCTGTGCCTGAAGACTATTTGATAAAGGAAGAATTATTTAAAGAAATAAATCCTTTTTTAAAAAACGATACAATTCTTGTAAGCAATACCTCGTCTCTATCCATCAATACCTTAGCAAAGACCGTTCTTTTTGCAGAGCAGTTTGTTGGTCTACATTTCATGAATCCTGCAGAACTCATGCAGCTTGTTGAAATTATTCCAAGCTCAAAGACCTCAAAAATAACCTTAGAGAAGATTAGGCTTTTTGTGCAAACTCTTGGAAAGGAAAGCGTTTACAGTAAAGATAAGCCGGGATTTATTATTAACCGCCTACTGATTCTTTTGATAAATGAGGCTATTTTTCTTTTAATGGAGGAAACAGCATCCCCTGATGATATTGATAAAGCCATGAAATTAGGCGCAAATTTTCCAATGGGTCCTTTAGCTCTTGCTGATATGATCGGACTTGACACCTGCCTTTCGATTTTACAAACTTTTGAAAGAGAATTAGACAGTATAAAATATAAACCCTGCCCCCTTTTAAAAGAGTATGTACAACAAGGAAAACTGGGCATAAAATCCAAATGTGGTTTCTATCAATACTCTTAAAAAAACTCACATTTGATAGAAAAAGATAAAAAAATGTAGCAAAAAAATCCATTTATGGTTAAAGTAATTAAATCAGACTTAAAATTATAAAAAATAATTAAGTTTGAAAAACCTCCTCATATTATAAAAACACCGTAAACGTTAAAGTAATAATGTTTTACAAGGGACTTAACTGAAACAAAGTATGTTACAAAAAAAACCGAGACCTAAAATTAATGGACGAAACAAAAATTCAATGCCATTAAATCATGCTCCCCATAAAGAAGGAAACTACGGTAGTTTCGATTCTCAAGAAAACAGACAAGATAGACCTCGTCATAATGCCCATAGGGGTAATCATCAACAAATGTTTGATAAATATATGAACCTTGCCAGAGACTCTCTCACTGCAGGGGACCGGGTTGCTGCTGAATTTAATTATCAGCACGCTGATCATTTTCTGAGGCTTATGAATGAACGCAATCAAGATCGTGAATTTAAGCCTCCTCACAACAGACCGCAGCATAGGCATAATAATAGATTTAATGCTGATCAACCTCAGACTCTTGAAAAAGAAAACACTGAAGTTGCCCCAGAAAACGAATCTGAAAAAATCTTAGCTGCAGAACTGCAATCCACAGACGCAAAAGAAGAAGCAGTCATTTCTGCTTAGTATTCATCTAGAAAAGAAAAACATCATAAGGTTTTCTTTTCTAGATATCTATCGACAATAGACAGAGTAAGGATTATAAATTCACTTAGAGGGTACAGCGGTTCTTTGCCCTTTGAAATTCCTAAATAACTTAACATACAACAATCTATAAAAAGGATGGCAAGTTATGAATTTAGAAAGATATACTCAGCGCACCCAAGGCATGTTGCAAAACGCGCAGATGTTAGCGATTCGCGAGGGTCATCAACAATTTAATCCCCTTCATCTTTTAAAGGTTTTGCTGGATGACCCAGAAGGCCTTATCTCGCAAATAATCCAAAAAGCAAATCCAAACAGTTCAAAACTTTTAGGTCTTGTTCACCAAGAACTTTCAAAACTTCCAAAAGTATCTGGGGGCGCAGCAGGTCAAGTTTATCTTAGCCCTGATATGGCAAAAGTCTTCGAGATTGCTGAAAAAACTGCAGATAAAGCCGGCGATAAATTTGTCAGTGTTGATACACTTTTACTTGCTCTCATCCAAGTACAACCAACCAAGTCCTTGATGGAATCTTCCGGCCTTAATATAAATAACTTAAATGAGTCTATTGAAA
>JAIEMR010000051.1 GCA_019751935.1 Alphaproteobacteria bacterium | reverse complement strand
CCAATCTGAAGAACACGACCACGCAAGGTAATTTCACCTGTCATAGCCACATCTTTTCGAACAGGAATCCCTGTAAAGGCTGAGACAATCGCTGTGCACATAGCAACGCCCGCAGAAGGCCCGTCTTTAGGAATAGCTCCTTCAGGTACGTGGATGTGGATATCCCTTTTCTCAAACAGATTTGCTTTCAAGCCAAAATGATGTGAACGAACCCGCACATAGCTGAGTGCTGCTTGGATTGATTCTTGCATAACATCGCCAAGTTTTCCGGTAAACAAAGGTTTTCCTTTGCCTGGAAGGATGATCGCTTCTATTGACATCAATTCTCCACCAACCTCTGTCCAAGCTAAACCTGTTGAAACACCAACAGCATCGTCTTCTTCTGCCTGACCATAATGATAACGCGGAACGCCTGCAAATTTTCCAAGGTTCTCTTTGGTAATCTCAATAGCTTTTAGCTCTGTTACCAAAATCTCTTTAATGGCTTTTCTGCAAAGATTCGCAATTTCACGCTCAAGATTTCGGACACCAGCCTCGCGAGTGTAAGTTTGGATCAGTAATTTTAATGCCTCATCTTGAATCTTCAATTCTGATTTCTTTAAACCATGCGTTTCCATTTGCTTTAGGATCAAGTGATTTTTAGCAATCATCATCTTTTCATCTTCGGTATAACCCGGCAGACGAATCACTTCCATACGATCAAGAAGCGGTTGCGGCATTTTGAGTGTATTTGCCGTTGTCACAAACATAACGTCTGATAGATCGTAATCAACCTCAAGGTAATGATCATTAAAGGTCGCATTTTGCTCTGGATCCAATACCTCAAGAAGCGCCGAAGCTGGATCGCCGCGCCAATCGCTGCCCAGTTTATCAATTTCATCAAGAAGGAATAAGGGATTAGAACTTTTTCCTTTTTTCATCCCTTGGACAATTTTACCAGGCATTGATCCAATATAGGTTCTTCTATGTCCTCTAATCTCAGACTCATCTCTAACGCCGCCTAAGGATATGCGCACGAAATTTCGCCCTGTTGCCTGGGCAATGGATTTACCCAAAGATGTTTTACCAACACCAGGAGGACCCACAAGACAAAGAATCTGCCCCTTAACTTTACCTACGCGCGCTTGAACAGCTAGATATTCAAGGATTCTCTCTTTAACTTTTTCCAGACCATAATGGTCCCTATTTAAAATAGCCTCAGCTTCTTTTAAGTCTCTTTTCACCTTGCTTCTGTGCTGCCAAGGAATTGAAAGCAACCAATCTAGATAGTTTCTGACCACCGTTGCCTCTGCAGACGATTGATTCATTGTTCTCAGTTTTTTAACTTCAGAAGCTGCTTTTAGTTTTGCTTCTTTAGAAAGCTTAGTTTTCTTAATTTTGTCTTCTAGCTCTGAGACCTCATCTTTACCATCCTCCCCTTCGCCTAGCTCTTTATTGATAGCTTTTAGCTGCTCGTTAAGGTAATACTCCCTCTGTGTTTTCTCCATTTGCTTTTTAACACGGGTGCGTATTTTCTTTTCAACATGAAGGACATTGTTTTCATTTTCTATGAATTCAAGGACTTTCTCGAGCCTTTCACTGATGTTTGCCGTTTCAAGCAAAATCTGCTTTTCAGGAATTCTAAGCGTAAAATATGAAGCAATTGTATCGGCAAGCTTCGCTGGGTCATCAATTTGATTAATAGTCACCAGAACATCTGGGGGGATCTTGCGATTTAATTTTATATATTGTTCAAATTGTGAAATGACCGTCCGACAAAGAGCTTCCATTTCTTCGTTATCATTTTCAAGCTCAACGATATCTTCAACGTGCGCTACAAAGTAGCTTTCTTGTAAATCGTATTTAAGGACTCTGACACGCTTAATTCCTTCCACCAAAACCTTAACGGTTCCGTCAGGAAGTTTAAGTAATTGTAAAATTGTGCCAACGGTTCCAACCGTATAAAGATCATGCGCCTCTGGGGAATCGTGAGCAGCATTCTTTTGCGTGACAAGAAGAATCTGTTTGTGATCCTCTTGCATAACTTCTTCCAAAGCCCTAACAGATTTCTCGCGACCAACAAACAAAGGTACAATCATATGAGGAAAGACGACAATATCGCGTAAGGGTAAAACTGGATATTTTGTTCCTTGTTTTAAATCAAGCATATAAGCCCCTCCATTTGGTTAGAAGTTACTCTGTAATTTAACACGGACATGATCAAAAGAACAAGGAATCTGAAAGCTAAAAGCCGTAAAAGTCTAAACGATCTTAAATCTTAGTATTGCAGGCATCCTCTTTAGGGGCTTAATATGTATTAACCTTACTATGGAGTGATAATGATCATCGTCATCGCGAACCCCGCTAGGGGTGTGGCGATCCAGCGTATTTTTTCTGGATTGTCACCTCACTTCGTTCATCGCAATGACGGAAACGCGTAATCATTCTATGTCGGTACTGTTATATATCAAATTCTATGCACATCTAGATGTGCTTTTTGGAAAATATACATGATAAAAAACATCGTTTTTGATATTGGCAATGTACTTGTTAAATGGGCACCGCACGATATTGTGAATAAGGTATTCCCGAATCACCCCAACACGTTTGAATTAAATCAAAAAATTTTTAAATCTCCCGCATGGATGGACCTTAATCGCGGAAAAATGACCGAAAAAGAAATGGTCCTCATCTATAATAAGGAACTAGGGATTTCACTGCCTGAACTTGAATACTTAATGGAGCAAGCTAAACAAGGCCTAACTCCCATTGAGGGTAGCTTTGAGTTATTAGATGCACTCTATGATAAAGGATATCCCATTTATTCCATTACCGACAATGTTCATGAAATTGTTCATTTCCTTAAACAAAAATACACTTTTTTTGATAAATTTCTAGGTGCTGCCATTTCAGCAGATCTGGGTGTTTTGAAACCTAACGAAGCAATATACCATTATCTTTTGAATACATATCATTTAAAACCCGAAGAGTGCGTATTTATAGATGATCTATTTATTAATATAGAGGGCGCTAAAAAAGTTGGCATGAATGGTATCCAATTTATCACAGCCGACTCTTGTAAGGATGAATTAATCAAGCTTGGAGTTGAATTTTAAAATCAATTTTAGGATGATGTTTAGAAGTCGTTTTTCAAGCATAAATCAAGCTAAACGCACTATAAATTGAAAAGAGATTTCCCTAATGAATTTCACAATAGTAAAAGCCAATATTTTAGCTTTCTTTAAATTCATAATCGTCACGCTTAATGGATTAACCATAACCCAGCGATTTAAAAAGCTAAAAAAAGCGCATCAGATTTTAATTGGCTTAGCCATATTAATTCTGGGAGTATGGTATTTCGTAAAGGGAGCACAATGCCCCATGGTACCTCCACCTCCTGGGGTTATTGTCCAGGAAATGAACCCCAAAGATGTTCCCCTAGAATACGAATATGCCGGAAGAATTTCAGGATCCCGTGAAATTGAAGTTCGCGCAAGAGTTGGCGGCATCCTTTTAGAAAGAACTTATACGGAAGGACAAGCCGTCAAACAAGGTGATATCCTCTTTAAAATTGATCCAGCCCCTTTTCAAACAAAAGCTGATCAAACAGAGGCAAAACTAAAAGAAGAGCAAGCTGGCCTAAAGCAAGCTGAGCAAGGATGGCAACGGGTTTTAGATCTTCATACAAAAAAAATGGCCAGCACTCGGGAAAAAGATGAGTCTTTGTCAGCATTTGAAAGAGCGAAAGCTAAAGTTCAAGGTGCAGAAGCTGATTTCAAAAGAGCAAAAATTGATCTCGAATACACAACCGTCAAAGCCCCTATTTCAGGTATTACTAGCCAAGAGGCGGTATCAGAGGGAAGTTTGATCGATGCTACATTCAATCCCACTTTGCTGACGCGTATCGTTCAAATCGATCCTATCTATGTAAAATTCTCTTACTCAGAATCAGAAATATTAAGGCATCGTCATCTGGTCACAAGCAGGCAAGAAAAAGCTCCTTCAAATGAAAAACTAGTTGCAACGTTACGTTTTGGCGATGGAACAACATACCCAGTAAAAGGAGATGTGAATTTCACAGATAGCATTATTGATCCACAAACAGGAACTGTCCAAGCAAGAGCGGTCATTCCCAATCCTGAAGGCAATCTGTTGCCTGGACAATTTGTGAGAATTACCATTAGCGGGCTTATTCAACCCAATGCTTTTATAATTCCTAAACGTGCAGTTATGCAAGGGCCCATGGGACCTTTCCTTTATTTGGTAAATGCAGAAGGCAAGGCTGTCATGCAACCTGTATCGCTTGGACTATCAACGTCGCAAGGCCAAATTATTGAAAAGGGATTAAAGGCCGGCGATAAAGTCATTACGGATGGAATGATAAAAGTTCGCCCCGATGCCCCCGTTACAATTGAAAAACCAAAAGAAGAAAAGACAGATGTGAAGGATGTGAAAAAGTGATTTCACGATTTTTTATTAATCGGCCTGTTTTTGCTTCGGTCCTTTCTATCATCATCGTCGTTGCGGGCCTAATGTCGCTTCGAGGACTTGCTGTAGAACAGTATCCACAAATCGTACCCCCTGAAATTATGGTAACCGCCAACTATCCAGGCGCCAGTGCTGAGGTGATTGCTAGCACTGTGGCAGCCCCTCTTGAACAGCAAATTAATGGCGTCAAAGATATGCTTTATATGCGCTCGAGCAGCGCAAATAGTGGTCAATTAAATTTATTTATAACCTTTGAAATTGGAACAGATCCTGATCAAGCAGCAATCGATGTCAATAACCGCGTTCAAGCAGCTGCCGCCAGATTGCCTGCAGAGGTACGCGCTCAAGGCGTTACTGTGAACAAACGATCAAGCTCCATTCTTCAGGTTGTCACTATGTCTTCTCCTGATGGGACGCATGACCCTGTGTTCATCAGTAATTATGCATTGCTTTATGTTATTGATGCCTTAAAACGCGTACCAGGAGTTGGAGAAGTTTCTCTGTTTGGCGCAAAAGATTACTCAATGCGTATATGGATGAGGCCAGATAAATTGGCCCAATTTAAGTTAACGCCAGCCGATGTAGCAGCTGCCATTAAAGAACAAAACTCGCAGTTTGCTGCCGGTCAGTTTGGTCAGGCTCCTATGTTTAATAAGCAAGACTTCACCTACACGGTTACGACCCGAGGACGTTTTGCCGAACCCGAAGAATTTGAAAATATTATCTTACGTTCTACCCCTAAAGGAGATATCTTGCGTCTGAAAGATGTCGCTCGAATTGAATTAGGTGCTCAAGATTACGGACTCACCGTAACCTGTAATGGAAAAGCAGCAGTTGCTATTGGCGTGTATTTACAACCCGGCGCAAATGCCCTGTCCACAACAACAGGTGTTTCTTTGAAAATGGAGGAGCTTGGAAAACGCTTTCCAGCTGGGGTCAGTTATTCTCTTCCCTTTGACACGACAAAATTCGTTGAAATTTCAATCCACGAAGTTATCAAAACCTTTGTGGAGGCTATCCTACTCGTTATTCTAGTTGTGTACATTTTCCTTCAAAATGGGAGAGCAACTCTAATCCCTCTTTTAGCTGTTCCTGTTTCCTTGATTGGAACATTCGCGTTTATGTATATTTTTGGTTTTTCCATTAACCTTTTAACCCTATTCGGTATGGTGCTGGCCATTGGAATTGTCGTTGATGATGCCATCGTTGTCCTTGAAAACGTTGAGCGCATTATGCAAACCGAGGGATTACCCCCCAAAGAAGCAACTATAAAAGCCATGGAAGAAGTCACAGGACCCGTGATTGCCATTGTGCTTGTCTTGTGTGCTGTTTTTATTCCTGTTGGGTTTATGGGCGGCCTAACAGGCGTCATGTATAAACAATTTGCAATTACCATTGCCGTTTCTGTGATTATTTCAGGGTTTGTTGCGTTGACCTTAACGCCGGCTTTATGTGCTATTCTTTTAAAACCTATTCATAAAGAGCCATCGCAATTTTTTAAGAAGTTTAACTTATGGTTTGAAAATATAACCCTTCGATATACAACTTGCGTAAAAGCCATATTGAATCACACAAAAATCTCAACGGGAGTTATCTTTGGGATTCTTGCGGTTACTATCGCTTTATTTATAAGAATTCCCTCCTCCCTTGTTCCTGATGAAGACCAAGGGTATCTCTTTACTGTGCCAATTCTTTTACCAGCAGCCTCTTTGAGCCGCACAGAAGCTGTTTGCGATGAATTTAATGCGCGCCTTATGAAAAACCCAGCGGTCAATCAAGTTGTATCCTTTGCAGGATTTGATTTATTTTCTTTTACTCAAAAGTCATATACGGGCGTTGCTTTCATAAGCCTTACCGATTGGTCAGAGCGCAGCGATCCTAAATTAGATGCTCGTAATTTAGTTGGTGCTTTTATGGGAATGGGTGCTGATTTTAAAGACGCAATTGTCCTTGCCTTTAATCCTCCCCCGATTACTGGCATGAGCACCACTGGTGGTTTTGAGCTTTATATGCAAAATAAAACCGGAGAAAACGTAAAAGCCATAGCGGAAATGTCAAATAAGTTAGTCGAAGCTGCAAGGAAAAGGCCCGAGTTAGCAGGCCTACAAGGGACGATATCAGCAAATGTCCCTCAATATTTCGTTGAACTTGACCGCGAAAAAGCAAAGGCTTTGAATGTCCCGATTGATGTCATATTTTCCACCATGCAAAGTACTTTTGGAAATATGTATGTTAATGATTTTACCCTTTTTGGACGTTCCTACAAAGTAAGCTTGCAGTCAGAAGCACCTTTTAGAGAAAAACCAGAAGATCTTCGCTACGTTTTTGTGCGCTCATTGGATGGCAAAATGATTCCCCTCGATAGCCTTATAAAAATTCAAAGGATCATTAACGCTGATATCATTGAACGATTTAACGGTTTCCCGGCTGCTAAAATTATGGGGAAACCTGCCCCTGGGTATAGTTCTGGTCAAGCCATAGAAATCATGCAAAAAGTTGCAGATGAAGTCTTAAATAGTGATTACGATATTGGGTGGATTGGCTCTGCCTATCAAGAAAAAATTGCCCAAGCCAGCGGAGCGTCAGCATTCTTATTGGGCATTGTTATGGTGTTTTTGATTTTGGCAGCTCAGTATGAAAGATGGAGCTTGCCACTTGCTGTTATTGCGACCGTTCCTTTTGCCCTTTTTGGATCGCTGCTTGCGATTTGGCTTCGTGGCTTAAGTAACGATATTTATTTCCAAATTGGTCTTATCACCTTAATAGGTTTATCAGCTAAAAACGCTATCCTTATCGTTGAGTTTGCTATTTTAAAACGCCAGGAAGGCCTTGGTTTGTATGAAGCAATTATTGAGGCATCCAGACTTCGTTTACGCCCAATTATTATGACATCACTCGCTTTTATTCTTGGTTGCGTTCCCCTTGCAATTAGCAGCGGCGCCGGTTCGGCAAGCCGTCATTCCATTGGTACTGGTGTTATTGGCGGTATGTTAGCGGCAACGTTCTTAGCTGTGTTTTTCGTGCCCTTCTTTTTTAAGATGGCAGCTAGACTGACTGAAAAGGACAGTTAAGATGGATTGTAAATCTTTCCACCTGACATAGGTTCAGGCACACCCGTTGTTCCTGGAAAACTAAACGGCATACCACTCAAACTACGCACAGCAAGGTATGCAAAAATTTGGGCTTCTAAAGCGTCATTATTCCATCCTGCTTCATCAGCTGTTTGAATGTTTTTCTCCTCTATTCCCAAAGAAATAAGCCTACTTTTTAATTCAAGTAAAATAACGGGATTATTCCAGCCTCCACCAGCCAAAATCCAATGCGTGGGAAACTTTGATGGTGAAATGCTATTCACTATAGTATGCGCTGTAAAGGCCTCTAAAGTCCGGCAGGCATCCTCAAGTGACAATGAATTTAATTCATCAACTAATTTTAAATCACCAATATCAAGAGCCTTTGGGAAAGGTATTAAAAAATAATTCTTTCCATCTTTAAGAATGGATTTTTCCCACAAAGCGTTAAAAACAGTTTCATTAACCGTACCACGGTTTCCGTATTTACCGCCTTCATCCATAGATTCTGCGCCTGATGTTCTCTGCCTTACTAAACGATCTATCAAACCATTTCCTGGCCCTGTATCAAACCCAACAAGGTGCAGAGGGTTATCATCTGGAATTAAAGTGACGTTAGAAATCCCTCCGCAGTTCACCACTGCCACAGGGGTTTTTCCATCTCTCTTTGCTAGGGCCTGATGGTACAAAGGAGCAAAGGGGGCGCCTTTACCGCCAGCTGCAACATCTGCGCTTCTAAAATCATTGACGACTTTTATTCCTGTTTGATTCGCTAAGGCTTGTCCACTCCCAACAATAATAGAAATTTTCTGGTCTGGCTGATGATACATGGCTTGACCGTGATAACCGATGACATCAATTTCTGAAGAGTTTTTGCCAACCTTATGCAAAAAGTCTTTAATAACTGTGCTATGTAACTGCGTTGAATGTTCGATAATTTTGTCCAACGTTATGGCGCCTGACAGATACGATGACAAAGCTTTTATTCTAGATTTAATTTCAATACCGGGAACTTTAAGCTCTCTTAACAAATACTTTTCAAGATAATCAGGGTAGTTTGCAGCTGCTTTGGTCATATCCCCTTTGCATTCACGAACCGCGTATTCCGCAGATTTTAAAAGCACTTTTGTTTCAGGGACATATTTCATTGAAAAGTGACCAAGCTCTTCAATATGGTCATCCCCATCGGTTTGAAGCAGAGCCGCATCAATCCCATCCATTGATGTTCCACTCATCAGTCCAATGCATATGAGGGTCGTTTTATCTGATTTAACAATCAAAGACACCTAAGGCTCACTTACACACATAAAAAACTTAAAATTAGTTTATAGATAAAATTTAAAAAGTGAAAGGAACCCCTCTAAAACAAAACTTAAAACAATATATTGACAAAAATTAATAATTAAGCACAATATATAGTTAATGGTTCTGGGTTGGGTTTATATCCAATTCGGATTAAAAGGGAATTCGGTAAAAACCATTAAGGTTATAAGCCGAAGCTACCCCCGTAACTGTAAGCGATAGCTAAATTTCAAATGCCACTGTTGTAGCTATACAATGGGAAGGTGAAATGAAGTGTTAAGTCGCAAGCCAGGAGACCTGCCATTACTGACCAAAACTTAATTCCGGACGGGGTGCGCTGGACAGGTATAAGCAGCTTTAGCTATTCTTATTAACCTTCCCTCCCCGTCTTCTTAAAATCGGAGGGATTTTAATGATCACAAATGCAGCAAAAAAAGCTCTTAACCTTCAAGAGCAACTTACAACTCAAGAGGAAAAGAATGACCTTTTAACCTCTTTTGGTAAGGCAACTTTATCCAATCAATACCTCTTACCTGGCGAAGATTACCAAGATTGCTTTATGCGAGTCGCTTTGGCTTATGGAGATAATCTCGCCCATAGTCAGCGAATTTATAATTACATTTCGAATCTATGGTTTATGCCAGCAACGCCTGTTCTATCCAACGGAGGCTCAAAAAGAGGACTACCTATTTCTTGTTACTTAAATGAAACAAAAGATTCACTGGAGGGAATTGTTTCTCTTTGGAATGAAAACGTTTGGTTGGCATCCCGCGGCGGCGGGATTGGCAGTTATTGGGGAAACCTTCGTTCAATCGGCGAGAAAATTGGCCAAAATGGCGAAACATGCGGCATTATTCCTTTTATTAAAGTCATGGATAGCATGACGCTTGCTATATCACAAGGGTCTCTTCGCAGAGGATCAGCTGCCATTTACCTGCCAATTGATCATCCTGAGATAGAGGAATTCATTGATATTAGAAAACCAACAGGTGGAGATCCAAACCGAAAAGCTTTAAATCTACACCACGGAATTGTCATATCGGATGCTTTTATGAAGGCTGTAGAAGATGATCATGAATGGCATTTAAGAAGCCCAAAAGACCAATCTATTGTTCATACTTTATCAGCCAGATCTTTATGGATGAAACTTTTAACAGCACGCATTGAAATGGGTGAACCTTATTTACTTTTCATCGATCATGTTAATAATGCCCTTCCAAAGCATCAAAAGAATCTTGGCCTTAAGGTCAAATCCTCAAACCTATGCACAGAAATCACCTTACCCACAGGGCAAGACAAATGGGGACATGAAAGAACGGCCGTTTGCTGTCTGTCGTCAGTTAATTTAGAAAAATATCTTGAATGGGAAAATGAACCTCTTTTCATCGAGGATTGCATGAGGTTCCTTGATAACGTTTTAGAGAATTATATAAATTCTGCCCCAGAAGGCATGAACAGAGCGAAATACTCAGCCACAAGGGAAAGATCCGTTGGTTTGGGTGTCATGGGGTTTCATTCCTTTTTACAATCTCAAAACATCCCTATGGAAAGCGTGATGAGCAAAGTTTGGAATAATCGCATCTTTAAACATATTAAAACAAATGCTGATAAAGCATCCAAACTTTTGGCCCAAGAAAAAGGAGCTTGCCATGATGCCCGTGTATGCGGAATAGAAGAACGCTTTTCAAATAAAATCGCAATTGCACCAACGGCGACAATTTCCATTATTGCAGGCGGTGCTTCCCCTGGCATTGAACCTTATGCAGCCAATGCTTACACCCACAAAACCCTCTCAGGTTCTTGTTTAGTTAAAAACAAATTCCTAGAGGCCATATTAGAAGAAAAAGG
>JAIEMR010000068.1 GCA_019751935.1 Alphaproteobacteria bacterium | reverse complement strand
CAAGAGTTAAGAGTCCAAAAAATCATAAGCCAAGTAAGCGATGAACTAAAGCCTACAAACAGGTTCATAATAGCAGACATCAACAGGCCAAATGTCATCAAATACCGTGCATTTGATCGATCTCCTAAAAGACCGCTAACACCCTTTCCTATTCCGTAAACAACTGCAGCGACGCTAATAATTACGCCTATTTGGGTTTTACTATATCCCAAATCGCTCTGCATAGAAGGAATTGCCATTGTAAAATTTTGACGAACTAAGTAGAAGCCTGCATACCCAACCATCATTGAGTACATCATACGCAGTCGCCAATAGCTGTAACGCTTTGTATTATCTTGTGTGACTTCAGAAGTTGAACAAGTTTTAAGAGATAATCTATTAGCTGTCATTGTATTTAATCTTAACAAAGGTCACATGTTTAAATTTTATAAAATTTATAACAGAAATGCACCACTTTTTTCTTGTTTTAATAATTTTCATACTTTTCAATTTAGTAAAAACTCCACTTTTAAAGAATATTATCAGTAAAAAATAATTTTAGAATAAAAACATGACTTAAAATTACGCCTCTAAGGACCGTCTTAGAATATCAATGTCATTAGCAAACTCTCTGTCACTTTGACAAAATTCTTGCACCTTACGAACAGAATGAAGGACTGTCGTATGATCGCGCCCCCCAAATTTCCGCCCGATTTCCGGAAGAGATTTAGAAGTTAATAGCTTGGACAAATAAATAGCAATTTGTCTTGGTCTCGCTATATTTTGCAGTCTTCTGCTTGATAAAAGATCAGAAATTTTAATGTTATAAAACTCACAAACGCGCTTTTGAATATCTTCAATTGTAATACGTCGATCATTTGACCGCAACAGATCACGCAAAACTTCTTGTGTTGTATCAATTGAAATATTACGCCCAACTAAGGTAGCGTGGGCAACAATACGATTTAAGGCACCTTCTAATTCGCGGATGTTTGATATAATTCTGAAAGCTAAAAACTCCATAACATCTTTTGGAATTTTTAACCCCAAAGCATCTGCTTTTGCTTGCAGAATTCCTAAACGTAATTCGTAAGTTGTTGGATGAATATCAGCAACCAACCCCCATCCCAATCTAGACTTTAAGCGTTCTTCCATTTTTTCAAGATCAGCTGGTGATTTATCAGCTGATATAATAACTTGGCGATTGTTATCAACGAGTGCATTAAAGGTGTGAAAAAATTCTTCTTGCGTTGTATCTTTTCCACTTATGAACTGCACATCATCAATCATTAAAACGTCAACGTTACGAAACTCGTCTTTAAAAGCAACAGTATCTTTAAAACGCAAAGCTCTGATAAACTGATACATAAACTTTTCAGCTGACAGGTAAATAACTTTACGAGTTGGATGAGTTTTTTTAATATGCCAAGCTATCGCGTGCATTAAATGGGTTTTACCGAGACCAACGCCACCGTAAAGAAAAAGTGGATTAAAAAGAGGAGTATCAGATTCCGCAACCCTCAAGGCAGCAGCATAGGCAAGTTCGTTAGGTTTACCTACAACAAAATTTTCAAAGGTAAACCTACTGTCAAGAGCAGCGCTCATATCTTCCCGATTATCATCAATTCCCTCGATAATTTCATCTACGCCTTGAGCAGAATCTTCAGATATAACTTCTAAATACGAGGTCTTCGAAGCATTCACTCCAATTTCAATCTTCTTTAAATTTGGGAGAACCTCTTTCCAATATTTTTGAATATTTTCACTATAATGCGCCAAAATCCAATCTTTCATGAATCTGCTAGGAGCATTGAAGAAAATAGACTCATCATTCACTGAAATTAACTCAAGTGGCTTGATCCAACTTTTAAAAGCGGCATCTCCCAAATCTTGTGTAAGCTTTTCACATATCAGTCTCCACTGCTCTGTCAACAGCGGATGAACAGTTTCTGAAATCTGTTGCGTTATCATTCTCTAAAAAAGCTCCATCTCAACAAATTTCTTGCATTTATTTGTGCTTAACAGGAATAACTTTGAAATCTAGCTTATCAAGCTGGATAGTTACTTCTTTATCGTCAGCAATCGCTACCCGATGAGGTCCTGGACTACTGTATCGTGCAAATACTAATACACCCTCTCCAGTTACTTTGGAAGGAGTAATTAGAACTTCATTTAAGTGTTGACCGCGAATAATATCCCAGCTAAACACATCAATTTGTCCAGCATTATCCAACTTAATTTGTTCGATTTTTTGAAAATAAACATCTGCATCCATCTTAGAAAGGTCTGCCAATAATTCTGGTTTGTAAGGAATAACGATGTGAACAGTAACTGGTGAGTTGTCATTTAAATCATCTGATGCCGCAAAATTGACCTTCTCAATCCAAACCTTCGCAGGCTGTAAACTCACAACTGATTTTAGCGCCGACACAACTGCGTCAGACCCACAACCCACTAAAATCAATGAACTCAAAAGCAAAAGAACAAGGGACCTAATCTGGAACATTCAACGCTACTTCCTTTAAAAACCTTCAATTGCCTTAGCAAAATCTATATCTCTCTGGCTAATTCCCCCACAATCATGGGTCCTTAGCTGAATTGTTAAATTATTATACACATTTGACCACTCTGGGTGATGATTAACTTTTTCAGCCAATAATGCCACTCGTGTCATAAAAGAAAAAGCCTCAGAAAAATCCTTAAACACCCATTTTTTTTCAATCACCTGGCTATTATCCACAAATTTCCATCCCTTTAAAGAAGAAATTGAGGAAAAAATTTCATTTTCTGTCAGCTTCTCGACCATTTATTAACCTTTTTTATCTACAGTATAAGACAAGAGACTCAAAACAACATAAAACAAACTTGCTATTTTACAAACCTTTCCAAAAAAGGTTTCATGAGGACAGCAAAACTTAAGGATTTAATAAGAATTATGAAACTGCATTCTATTTCCAATCCAATTTTTAAAACCATCACCGCTGACCTTCCTGATCTGGCGGATTTTTATCTCTTGTCACAGAAGACAATTAACAGTCTACCAGAAAAATTTAAAAAAGCGACAAGTTCTCTTATTATTAAAGTAGAAAATTTTGCAGATCAAGAAACATTAGAAAGCCTTAAAATTATAGATAAATATGATCTATTAGGACTTTACAGAGGAACCCCTCTACCAGCAAAAAGAAGCTCTGCTTCTATTCCGCTTCCTGACATTATCTTTCTTTATAGATGCCCACTAATTCGCTATGCTCGTGATAATGGTGAAACACTTGAAGCGCTTGTACATCATGTCATGATTCATGAAATTGGTCATCACTTCGGCTATAACGATTATGACCTAAGCTGGATTGAAAATGAAAAATAAATTTCAGAACCTGTATTCATAAAATCCGTCATTGCGAGGAACGAAGTGACGTGGCAATCTAGAAAATACACTGGATCACCACGTCGCCTTACAGCTCCTCGTGATGACGGGGGTTGTTATCATTATATACTGGTTCTGCTATATTTTCTCGCCAAAGCCTCTACACCTGGCAAAGGCTTCCCTTCAAGCCATTCAAGAAAAGCCCCACCAGCTGTTGAGACGTAGCTGAGCTTATCTTTAACACCGGCTATTGATAAAGCCGCCACTGAATCGCCGCCTCCAGCCACACTCATGCATTGCCCTTTTTGTGTGAATTCGGCCAAAGCTTTAGCAATACTCATCGTGCCATGCGCAAAAGGAGCAAATTCAAAAGCACCTACTGGACCATTCCAAACAACCGTTTTGGCGTTTTCTAAAACGTGCATAATTTTACTAATTGTTTTAGGGCCCAAATCAAATGCTTTTTTATCTCCCGTAATCGCATGAATACTAACAACTTCGCTTTTCGCTGTTTCTGTTAATTCACTTGCAACGACGACATCTTCGGGTAACAAAATTTCAGCTTTTGATGTTTTCAAAATAGTTCGCGCTAACTCAAATAATTCAGGCTCATAAAGAGATTGCCCAACATCAATACCATCCGCAGCCAACAGTGTATTAGCCATAGCTCCGCCAATAATGAGTGTATCAACTTTCTGGCAAAGATTGGTCAAAAGTTCTAATTTGGTCGATATTTTAGAGCCTCCAACAATTGCTACCAAAGGATGATTAGGCTTGTTCAAACAGCTTTCAAGATGTTTTAATTCACATTCTAAAGACAAACCAGCTGCCGCAGGCAAATACTCTGTCACGCCAACAACCGATGCGTGCGCACGATGAGAACAAGAAAAAGCATCATTCACATATACATTTGTAAATTCTGCTAATTGCTTTGCAAAGAATGGGTCATTTTTTTCCTCTCCTTTATGAAAACGTAAATTTTCAAGCAATAAAATACTTGGAAAAGCCGCATTTTTTATAGCCTGACCGACTTCACTTCCCACACAATTTGGTACAAACTGAACGGAATGATTTAATATCTTTTCAAGAGTAGGAACAATAAACCTCAAAGAATACTTCTGATCCCATTTTAAAGGATTAGTATCTGCTTCAGGACGTCCGAAATGAGATATCAAAACAATTTTGGCTTGCTGATTTAATAGGTACTGAAGAGTTGGTAATAAACTTTCAATACGAGTTACATCCGTGACTTTTCCATCCTTTGTGGGCACATTTAAATCAACTCTTACCAAAACTGTCTTATGCATTAATTGCATATCACTTAGGCTTAAAAACTTCATTTTTTCAATCATATCTTAGGGGTCGTATTTATGCTAAGACTACGACAAACTGGCAAAGAGAAACAATAGCATGATAAAAAACCTTCTCTTGGAAAATAGAACTCTGATTATGGGAGTTTTAAATGTCACATCTGACTCTCTTTCAGGTGATGGCCTTATTGCAAAAGGCAACTACATTGATAATGCTCTAAGACTAGCAGATTTTTTTGTAAAGGCGGGTGCTGATATATTAGACATCGGAGGCGAAAGCACTCGTCCTGGAGCGAATCCAGTTTCACAGCAAGAAGAAATCGATCGCGT
This sequence comes from Alphaproteobacteria bacterium, assembly GCA_019751935.1. Taxonomy (GTDB): domain Bacteria; phylum Pseudomonadota; class Alphaproteobacteria; order Paracaedibacterales; family CAIULA01; genus CAIULA01. The sequence goes on along the minus strand of JAIEMR010000068.1, from coordinate 5,918 downwards.
CATTCCGGTTATTGAGGCGCTTCGAGAGCACATCTCTATTCCGCTTTCAATTGATACAACTAAAGCAATTGTAGCAGAAGAAGCCATAAAACGAGGAGCTTCAATTGTTAACGATGTAAGCGGTCTCATGAAAGACCCAGACATGGTTAAAACTGTTTCAAAAGCGGATACTCATGTAGTGATTATGCACTCTCAACCCAATAATTCTGTTGAGAAAACTGAGTTGGGCGGACGCTACCTTACCAGCCATTATAAAAATGTCACCCAAGAAGTTTTAAAAGAGTTAGAACAGCTAACACTTCACGCTATCAGTCATGGCGTCAAAAAGAACAAGATAATTGTTGATGTAGGAATTGGCTTTGGAAAAACAGTTGAGGAAAACCTGCAGCTTATGAATAATCTTCAAATTTTCACACAAGCCGGATATCCTTTGTTACTAGGAGCTTCTCGCAAATCTGTTATTGGCTTTACAACAAATTCTCCTGTTGATAAACGTCTTGGTGGAAGTATTGCAGCTAGTGTTCTTGGAGTTTTAAAGGGCGCCAAAATACTTAGGGTGCATGACGTTGAAGAAACGGTTCAGGCAATCAAGTTTACCGAAGCCGTTCTGAATTCTTCCGCTTCTAAATAAAATACAATCTCTCTAAAGATAATCTTGACGCCCAAGAAAGCCACTTCTACACTTAATTTAGCATAAATTTTAATGATATTTGAATATCCAACCGCTAACATTTGAGGCGTGATATATGTAACAAGGAGTTTGTGATGATACGTGGAGTTTTTGTAGCATTAGCTTTAACAACAGTTTTTGAAACACAAGCTATGGAGAATGATGATGAGGGATTTTTTGTTCAACCACAAATATTAACGAAACATCATCTTCAGGATTCTCTTTTCAAAATTATTGCATCACTTACCGAAGACCCTGCCTCGCACCCTCACACCCTATTACTTCTAGAAACAGCTCATAGTTTGATCGGACAAATTGATCATCCAGATAATGTTGCTCACCTCCCTGTCATTCCGGGAGCAATAGATTATAATGATTCTAAAGATGACTCAGATTAACAAGTTTGTGAGATAGAACAATTACAAATAAAGTCTTCAAATCTATACAAGCTTAAAAACAACAAAAAAACAAAAAATAATCAATTAAGCATATTTTAGCTCCTAGACACTCCAACTTGTAGTCGGTATGATAACTAGAGTTAAAAATAATAATGGAGTTTTATAAAATGGCTTTTAAAGTCTGTATAGCTTGGGCAATCAGTGCTGTTGCTCTGCTGGTTTCTTCTGCACTCGCGTCCCCTACACACAAGGGACCTTCTGGGCAAATTTTTCCTGGCACGAATGTAGCCGCCGAAGAGGGCGCTGATGCAGGAGCCTCTGAAGAGGAGCACAAGGAAGAAGAAGCAGAAGAAATAGAAGATTAGTTTTTAAGAGGATGGTTTTTACCATTCTCTTTTATTTTTAATCATGTCACCTTTATATTCAGACTCCATTCCCTTACAACTTCAAGCTGAGGCTAGCTCTTGCATTAATGTGGTTATTTTAACCAAAGCATCAGAATCATGCTTTCCCTTGAACTTTCATGTAGCTAGTAAGTTAATTTATCACTCTGACCTTTCTACATTTTCTCATTTAGCACGATTTAAAAAGGTTGATGCGATATGTTTAGACCTTGATTTTTTTAAAGCAGAAGCCCCCCAATTTCTTTTGCAACGCGTAAACAACCCTGCCCTTTTAACAATACCTTTGTTTATTAAAGCATCTTCTAACGAAGATATTGAAAAACTAATTCAATACTCAATTGACGATTTTTATGTAGGAAGTTCCGAAAGTCCAATTTTAGGCTTTCGCCTCCATAAATTTTTAAAGCATGCAGAAACTCTTACTCATGAAAATAATAATCAGAAAAGCGCCTCTGTTGAGCTTGCTTTTATGGCCTATTATGACCCTTTGACTGGCCTTCCAAACCGTCAACTTTTTAAAGAAAGAGCTCATGAAAAAATAAAAGGAAGCAACCAAAATCAATCTACATTTGCATTGATGTTTATGGACCTTGATGGCTTTAAAGCTATAAACGATACAAATGATCACAAAACCGGTGACTGGCTTTTATGCCAAGTAGCTCTTCGTCTTCGTAACTGCATAAAAAAAACAGATACTGTTGCTCGTTTAGGTGGGGACGAGTTTGGCGTTCTATTAAATGATGTTGAAAACAAAATAGATATTGAAAGCATCGCCCATAGACTCTCCTATCGCCTTGCAACTCCCTACAGTTATAAAGGGCAACATTTGCGAATTCACACCAGCATAGGAATTTCCTTATTCCCAGAACACGGAAAATCTTATGACATTTTAATTGGGCATGCAGACAGGGCCATGTATTCCGCTAAAAAGAAAGGAAAAGGTCAGTTCTGCTTTGCCTAAGGGTTAGTTTTTATTTATTAGGCAAAAATGTCATCAAAAAGGAGTTGCAGCCTTCTTTCTCCTTCGACCAATCTAGGTTCTCCTGTTTCTTTCAATGAAAAACTCGAAACCTCTCTAGGTAGCACAACCCCTTTTACACTTTCGTTATAATCATGCACAACCTTTTTGATGTAGCCAGTTAGCATAGGTTGCAATGGCTTGGGATACGCCTGAATATACCCTTGAAAGAATGCTCTATAAACAATTTTTATATCTTCCTGAGAGCATCTGTTGATATTACACTTTTTCCTATCAGGATAAGAACCAAAAAGCTGATGTGCGTAAAAACGTATAAAATCTGCTTCAACAGGGGGCGGTGTTTCAAGAGATTTAGCCATTGACTCGTTATCTATAAAATAAACTCTTTGCGTTTTAAAATCATAAAAAACGTTCTGCCAATAGAAATCTCCATGTGCTATCGGCGTATACCGCATAAAATCATCTGACGAATGAATATTTTCAGGTTTTTTTGTGTAGACATGAAAAGCTCCTAAAGCTCTTCCTATTGCATACGCACTTTCCTGCAGTTGACCGACTTCGATTTTTTTATCCTCGTAATCTTTCCAAATCTCAGAAAATGGCATTCCCTTTGCGCCGTGTAAAATGGAAAAATAACGCTTTGAAGCAGTATTATCCACATAATAATAAGAGGCTTCATCAAATGTCATTCTGGGCAATTTAGGGTTTTTAAAATAATTTATATTAGAAAGCCTGCTCGCTCTTATCTTTTCAAGATTTTTTAACTGATCTTTCGCTATAGATTCAAAAGATACTTTTTGTAGCCCGCCCCTTCTGATACCTCCTTCACTCTTCAATACTTTAATAACTATTTTTGTTTGCCAATCAACTCTGCCTAAATTCTTTAAAAATCTAACACCAAACCTTTTCATTATTTCATTTGAGGGCACTCCTTCACTTTCTCGCAGAAAATTAGTATTGATTTGCACTAGAAACAAAGAGTCAGTGGAACTACCTTTGATGTCTGAGTCACCTTCTATCACTCTTATTGCTTCAGGAATGGGACTTCCATCAGGAGTATAAAGTTTAGCGGAAATTGCGAAAGCTTCCGGAGCTTCAGGTCTGGGCCTGAGCATCTCTAAAACTGCTTCAGAAGTCAATTCCCCCCCGCTCATTAATCTTTGAACACGTTCAGTTAAAAGAAATTGGGCCGGCATCAAACTCTCATCCGTTTTTTCGTGTGCTGCTTCATGGGTTTCTTTTACGGGAAAACCAGTTGAACTTCCCTCAGAAGTCATAGATTCTGTGACGCTTGGGAAACTTTCAACACTAGTAAAGCTCTCAACAGAACTAGCACTTCCAAAACCATCAACAGATCTAGCTATAGGTTCTGCTTTAGAAGGTGTAATAATAGGGTCAAGCTGCACAGACTTTTTAGGCGATGAGGAATCATCTGCAATTTTAAGAGGCTTAAAGCTTGAAACTTTTTCAAGTGGCTCAAGTTTCGCGGATTTTTGAGGAGATGGCAGTTTATCCTCTATTGTAAGCGACTTAAAGGTAGGGATTTCTTTAAGAGGCTCAAGCTTTAAAGGTCCTTTAGCTGACTCTGCTGAATTTGCCTCAAACATGCACAGAGAAAAAATAAAAACTATTGCATAATAAATCATGAATCAAACACAAGTACTAGTTATATTATACAATATGATAATCAACAATAATTAAAAAATGATTAAATAATTATCTTTTGGCATTTTGTTTTTCCCACCCTTTAATTGTTATCAAAAATATGGTATCTAACTTTCAAGTGATATTAACAATGAAAGCAACGCGTATTTATGTCATCTAACAATCTTCCTGTTCAATCTGTTCTTATTTACAGTAATGGTGAATTGATTGGGGATGGCATGATGAAAATGCCTTTTATCCGTGCATTACCCTTTGCATTTCCAAACGCGCATGTGACTTGGCTTGCTGGGCGGCATAAAACCATCTTCAAAACAGCTCTTCATCCCCTTGTCTCTCCTTACATTCATAATATTATTGATCAAACAGGTTTTGGTGAAAAATGGCCCCATATCTGGCAAAAACCATGGGGGAAAACTTTCCCAAACCAAAGCTTTGATGTCATCCTTGATACCGAAAAAAAAATTATTCCAGCGCTTATGTTAAAGCAGATTCCCCATAAACTTTTCATTTCTTCGGCCTATAAGTGGAAATTTTCTGATAAAAAGCCAAATTCTTCTTACAAAAAACCATTGTTATTAGTAGATCGATTGCTTGATCTTTTAACAGTCGCAACGGGGAAAAAGGCAAAAACCATTTATGATATAGAAATCCCTGAAAAATGGATGGCCATTGCAAGCGACCTTATGAAAGATTTCCTTGGTAAAAAGAAAATAGTTCTATTAGCACCAGGAGCTGGAGGAAGGTTTAAATGTTGGCCTCTTGAAAGGTTTGTTGGGTTGGCGCAAAAACTAGAGCAAGAAGATATTCAACCTTTGTTCATTTTAGGACCAGCTGAACCTGAATGGAGAAAAGATATTGAAAAGCTTATGCCGAATGCTATTTTCCCTCTGCAAAATACAACTGAAAATTCAGCTTATTTGACAATTGCTCTTGGGGCTTTAGCTGATGTAAATGTTGCCAATGATGGGGGAGTCGGACATATTCTTGCCTCTTCAAATAAACCAACAATATCAATGTGGGGGCCAACGGATCCTTTAAAATCAACCCCCAATGGCAGAGAAGTTATTGTCATAAAATCTCAAGACTTTGGCGGCGACGAAATGAGTGACATCCCCCTAAATGCGATTTATGAGCAAGTCACAGCTATTTTAAAACATCAAACACCTGCTCAGGTTTCTCAAGCACTGTAATATAATCAATGTGTTCGGGATGAGCGAAATGCTCTTTAATAATCTGCTGCATAAGATTAACTAAAGGCCCCCAATATCCATTGATATTTAAAATAATGATGGGCTTTTTATGAATATTCAATTGGCGCCAAGTTATAATTTCAAATAGCTCATCTAAAGTTCCAAATCCACCAGGCAAAATAACAAATGCATCAGCAAGTTCTGACATTTTAAGCTTTCTTGTGTGCATGCTATCTACAATATGAAGCTCTGTTAAATTGGGATGTGCCCCTTCTCTCTCATCAAGAAGCCTAGTTGTAAACCCAAAAACCTTGCCCCCATTATCAAGAACTGCATTAGCAACAAGTCCCATTAATCCAAGCCGTCCCCCTCCATAAACAAGGCCATGGTTATTTACTCCAATTAATGACCCTAAATTAATAGCAGCTTGTCTATAAATATCGTCTGCCTTTTCTGAGGCACCACAATAAACGCATAAATTTTTACCCATAGTGCTGTTCCTTATATCTATTTTTTATATCGTTATATTAATTGTCGCAGAAAAACTAATTATCTTCAATCTATTACAAATTTTATCTTTTTGCTCGACAACCTATCTTGATCATCGCAAAA
>JAIEMR010000176.1 GCA_019751935.1 Alphaproteobacteria bacterium | reverse complement strand
GTAATGCCAGGGCTGCCCTTATTAATTGGCTATTTGCCAAAAAACATAAGGGTATTTTTATGCTGCGCCAAGATGACACAGACCTAGAAAGGTCCGAGGAACGTTTTGCCAAAGCCATTCAAGAAGACCTTGCTTGGCTTGGCTTAACTCACCAGGAATTTGCCAAACAGTCCGATCGGTTTGATCGGTATCGTGAAGCTATGCAGCAGTTGATTGACTCAGGGCGCCTTTACCCTTGCTATGAAACGGCTGAAGACCTGGATTTTAAACGCAAACGCCAATTGGCCAAAGGTCAGCCGCCGATTTATGACAGAGCCTCTTTGAGTTTAACCGCTGAACAAAAAGAAATTTATGAGAAAGAAGGGCGCAAACCTCATTGGCGTTTTAAGCTAGAACCAGGCCTGATTGCCTGGGACGATCTGGTTCGCGGGCACGTTGAATTTCATGGTGAGCGTTTAAGTGATCCAGTTCTGGTGCGTGAAGATGGTGCTTTTCTTTATACAATCACATCGGTTGTTGATGATCTTGATTTTTCAATCACCCACATTTTGCGCGGCGAAGATCACGTGACCAATACGGCGGTGCAAATCCAGTTATTCCAGGCGTTAAATGGTGGAAAACCGGTTGATATTCAATTCGGTCACACAACTTTGTTAATGGATGCCAAAGGGCAGGGGTTATCAAAGCGCCTTGGTAGCCTAAGCCTTGCCCAGATGCGCGAGGATGGCATTGAACCGATGGCAATCAACAGCTTGATTGCACGCCTTGGGACATCCTTGCCGGTAGAGCCTGTGTTGGATTTAGACATCTTGGCCGATCATTTTGATCTTGGCAGCTTTAGCCGCACTCCGCCGCGCTTTGATGAGCAAGAGCTGTTGATCCTAAATCACAAGCTTTTCCACATCATGAGTTACGAAAGCGTCAAGGATCGCTTAAAAGAATTAGGCGTATCTGATATTGACGAGACGATTTGGAATCTAATCCGCAATAACCTTCAGACCCTAAAGGACGTTAAGGAATGGCAAACCATTTGTCATGGAGACTTAAAAGGATCTGTGGCGAATGAGGACAAAGAATATGTTCAAAGCGCTTTGGAAAGTTTGCCAGCCCTTCCTTGGTCAGCTGCAACGTGGAGTCAATGGACAAATGCCTTAAAGGAAAAAACTGGCCGTAAGGGCAAACCTCTTTTCATGCCCTTGCGCCAAGCCTTGACCGGGATGGATCACGGTCCTGAAATGAAAGAGTTATTGCCTATTATTGGCTATGAGCGGGTTAAGGGGCGGCTGAAGGGGTGCTGAGCTAATCAAAGCTTTTTACAAACCATAAGATCAGATCATCGTCTAGACAAACAAGATGACCAGGGACGACAGGTTGGTATTGGTAAGTAATTCCCCTACCGTCGGGCATATATCCTCTTTTTACATATAACCGCTGGGCGCTTCCATAATCGTTATATAGGCCGACGCCAATCCCCACACGTTTATTGACGAGGCGTGTTTTTTCTTCGGCAATATCAAGAAGTTTTGATCCAATGCCTTGTCTTCTAAATTGAGGGAGTACATTGAAGTCGTTAATTTCTGGGATATTTTGCTCTTTAAATGAAGGGTAGCTAGAATGCCATTTAAGAGTTGTATAACCTGCGATTGTATCATTTTGAAAAGCCAACCATATATCTCTTTGCTTTTTCTCTTGTTCAAGAAAATAGTTTTCGAAAGTTGAGGTCGGTTTATGCCAACCCACGGCGGCAAATGCCCTAACAATTGCGGGAATATCAGATTGGGTTAAAGGTCTGATTTGAGAGGATGTTAAGGAGTTGTTGGCCATTTTTAGCTCCCTGAAAACTCTTGATCTTTTTGGTTCCAATTAAGATCTTTAACATACTCAATTTAGATAATTTTTTCTGCTATAGATAATTCCTTATAAAATGATAAAAATGGTCGTCATAGATGATGGTTTTTCGTCATTGCGAGGAGCTCCAAAGAATATTGGGGCGACGTGGCAATCTAAGTTTTAAAAGTCGTTTGGATAAATTGAGAAGATAATGTCTGATATAAATAAAGATGTTTTATTCAGTGTGGTAAGAATCAATGCTAAGTTCACACACAAAGAGTTTAAAGATCAAATAAAGTCAATCGTAGGGACTGGTTTTTGGTTGGAAGTTGATGGGAAACAAATATTCGTAACTAATAAGCATAATGTTGATCCTTCTCTCAAATTAGGAGGAGGCACACCATATGAATTAACTCACTTTGAGATCGAGCTAAGACAAAGAGTTCCCCCAAATCAATTCCTTCCTACTACACACTTCTTCGAAGTAAATAATTTGAAACATTGCTTAATTGCTCATCCCACAGCTGATTGTGCTATTTTCTTGCAACCACAATTCAAAAATCCTGCCTCAGATTTTTCACCATTTTGTATGCGTATTGGACTGGCAGAAGGTGAAAAGTTATTTGCAGAATCAGATTTTAATGGGTTATCAGATTTAGCTACACAAGCATCCTTTATAGGTTTCCCTATGGGATGGCATGATACTGCTTGGAACTTGCCGATTGTACGCCCTTTAGCTATTGCTAGTTACCCGAACATATCCTATACCAATTCTAATTCTGAAATTAAAACTACAGATGTTCATTTGGTCTCTGGGCTCTCATTTAAAGGTAGTAGTGGTAGTCCAGTTATAATGCATGCTAAAGGAATACGTATTAACGTTGAAGGAGTGCTTACGAAAAGTGGAAACTCTTATACTCCCTGTGCTGTACTAGGAATAATGTCTGGGCATATTCCTGGAGTACAAGCTTCAGAAATGTTTAACCATAGTGGTCTTTCTTACTACACAAGGTCAACTTCAATTCTTGAATTATTAAAACTAAAAAATTAGCATTTAGAAGATGTTTCAAGATCGTTGGATCACTTCGCCTTTGGCTCTAGCAATGACGTAAACTTATACTCAATTTATATCAGGTCTGCATATTGGTCCTTCTGGATCGTTTCGGTTTATGCTCGTGATTGAGATTGTTATTTTTCAATGGAGGTATGAGGGAAATTAGTAGAGAGATTTGAGAAACGTGGATTTTAAAATTAAAAATTAGAAATCCCCAGGAGCTGAAATTCGGAGGATTAGATAAATAATAAATTTTTATTAAATTTTTAGTTACACCCCCGCCCAAATCATCCCACTAGGGTTGGGGGGATAACCCTCGAGCCACTATGGCAACAAGGCATACTCTTCCCATCCAGGCTTTTCCCCACTAAAAAAGCCCGTCGAACCCTAATCAAAAATGCACAAACGTTTGCGGATAGACTATATTCTATCTCTATATTATAGATATAGAATCTGATTTCAAAAAGTCAAGGGTTTACCTTTATTTATTTAAAAGGCCGTCAGAAGGCACAGTCTTTAATCCACCAAGGGCCTAACACTTAATCCAACTGAATTAAAAACCCTTTTAAATATTTTGATTCAGGCAAATGCATATGAAGGGGGTGGTCCATGCCGGCGCTAAGCTGCTTGATAATTTTGCCAACGCGTCCTGCCTGTTCTAATCCTTTTCGAATGGACAGCAAAAGGTCCTCTTCACTGACATGATGCGAACAACAGGTAAAACTCATTAGGCCTTCAGCCGCGACTAAGGGCGCTGCCATGCGTACAAGTTTACTATATCCTTTTAAGCCGGCTTGTAAGTCTTTGCGTGATTTGACAAAGGCAGGCGGGTCCAAAAGGACAATATCAAAATGCCTTCCTTGAAGCTTTGTAAGCTCCTCAAAAGCTTCACCCTCAATAAAGGTACATACATTTTCAACTTCGTTTAAAGTGGCGCTTTTGTGGGCTAAGGCCAAAGCTTCTTTGGATCTATCGATACCTACAACTTGTTTGGCGCCCTTTTTAGCAGCCTCAATGCCAAAGCTTCCTGTAAAGCAAAAACAATCAAGAACACTTTTTCCAATGGCAAGTTTGCTAATCAGGGCTCTGTTGTCGCGTTGATCATAAAACCAGCCGGTTTTTTGGCCTTGGTTAATGTCTGCTAGAAATAATGTATCATTTTCAATGCAGGGAACAATGTCATCACAGCTGCCAACTGCAAACCGTTGATAAAGGTCTAGCTTTTCCAAAGTTCTCACGCTGTGCATATTTTGCAAAAGGATAGAGGCTGGCAAAATCAGTTTTTCAATTGCTGCGGTAATTAAGGGCGTTAACAACTCCATTCCTGCTGTATTGACCTGGATAACAACATGCGGTCCATAACGGTCAATAATCAGACCAGGTAGATTGTCAGCCTCAGCATGGACCCAGCGGTAAAATGGATGGGGGTAAAGCCTATCTCTAAAGTAAAGGGCAGCCTCTAATCGCTTAAGGATAAAATCTCCGTCAATTATGGCTTCTTCAGAGCTCAATTTGCGAACAGCAATTAAAGAATGCGGATTGAAAAAACCAGTACCTAAAGGCTTTCCATCGGTTGTTTTTAAATTGACCAATGATCCCGGTGGTATTTGCTTTGTGGCTGTATCCATTTTAATCTCATTTGAATACAGCCACGGATGGCCTTGTTGCCAGCGTTTGGCGTGAGTAACATTGATAATTGGGTACATTTACCCAACCGACAGTTTCTTAACTTTTTCCACTTGCTGCGTATTAACATCAGCATTCATCAGGCTTTGTTGCTGGGCTTTCACCAACATATTTTGCTGTCTTTGTTCTGGGGTTAATTTCATGCCTACCAGAATTCGCATTGTTTTCCAGTCAAATCCTGCTGGCATTTTATAAGATTGCTTATAGATTCGGGTTTCTTCAGGGCCTTTGAACTTAGCTTTAAAGATAAAATCTTGACGGTTGATAACATTTTCCTTGTCATCAATAACAGCTATAAAATATGGGATTTCCTTTTCTACGACTGATTCGTCATTAAGGGTAAGCGCTAAGCGTGTTTGCAAAGCTAATTCCATAGAATCATCATCACAGCGCGCTGCTATTTGTGTAACTCTAATTTCTCCGTGAGGGGTCAGAGCTGTGCTAAGAGGCATGCGATCCAATTCGCTAATCAAAGAAAATCTAGGGCAATAATTTTTTTCAGGCGTAGATGAACAAGCTGCCAAAAGGACGGCTACACAAACTGCAGCTACAAAAGATAAGCGTTTCATGAAACTTCCTTTACGGTTTTAAATTTTTGAATGAGGTTAGCGCTTAATATAGCAAATGAAATGCTAAAGACTGTTTTTACCAGAAATGGAACAAGGCCTAATTGAATTGCTGTGCTAAAGCCAACAAAGAGGCTTAAATAACTGATTCCAACCATATAGAGAGTCATATATCCGAGTAGAGAAATGCCAAAGCGATATAAGAATGTTTGACTTCTGTCCTTTAAAGAGCTGATCAAATAAATCATAGGAATAAATCCAAAAATATACCCACCAGTTGTATTCAAAAGATGGGGAATCCCGCTTTTAAAGGCATGGAATACAGGCAGGCCACATGCACCTTCTAAAATATAAGCTATAACAGTTGCCACAGCAATGCGAGGAGTAGCTATTAATCCAATAACAATAAGAGCTGTAGGTTGAAGCGTCATAGGCACTGGCCAAGATGGAATGGTGATCTGTGCGGATATGGCAATTAACAAACTGCCTAAAAATGCCTTTACAAGAAAACTGACGACCCTACTTTTGTTTTCAGTTATAAAGCTTGGGTGATTTTTAGCTATTTGCGTATTCATCGAAGATTCTCTTTATCTTAAAAAATTAAATGTCTCCTCCTTTCTGTTTAGGGGAGCTTTTGAGAAAAGACAATAGAAATATGAATACAGGCTCTAAGGAAAAACCTCACGTCATTTTGATAGAAAAGAGAAAAACGCACTTTTTCGTTTTGCAAGGTTTGCTTTTTCTTCGTAGCGTGTTTCAGGCCATTCATTGACATCAGGGCGCATGTAAACATCTTGCCTCTGCCAGGTAAAAAGCGCGGAAATTTCTGGATCACTAAATTGTTCTTTTACCCAGCTTGCATATCCTGCGTGATCGGTTGCAATTCGCCATTCTCCACCTGGTTTTAAAAGGCGGTGAATTTCCCTAATGGTTTCTTTTTGGACAAAGCGCCGTTTAAAGTGACGCTTTTTGGGCCAAGGATCAGGGAATAGTAAAAATACTTTATCCAAAGAGGCTGAAGGCAAAACCTCTAGTAAAAAGCGCGCATCATTTTGAAAAACTTTCACATTTTTTAAATTAAAATCATCGATTTGGCTTAAAAGAGAGCCCACCCCATTCACAAAAGGCTCACACCCAATAAATGCAACATCCGGATTACTTAAAGCTTGCTTACACAGATGCTCACCGCCCCCAAAACCAATTTCAACCCAGATTTGCTTTTGACCAACGAAGAGCTCATTTTCTAGGCCAGAAAAAGTAATCGCCGGCAGCAAAGTATCAAACAGAGTTTTCTGCCTGTCTTTTAAGGGCCTAGATTGACGTCTGCCATAAAGTGTTTTGCGGTGCTGGGGATGGTTTTCTAAAATCTGGTTCATAAAAAGAAATAAATGTAATTTATAGTTTAATTTTCTTATACTTATTTTTTATTGAGTATTCAATAAAATGAAGACACTCTCTTCCAAAAAGCTTCCTTTTGTAAAGACTGAATGTTAGAATTCAAAATCATAGACAATTGAGCACCCAAATTAATATTGATAATAAGAAAAAACCTCTCTTATCTAAAGTATCTGCTCCCACTTATTAGCTTGGGATTGGTTGCTTCTGTGTTTTTTTACTCTTCTTATAAATCCTCCGCTTCTTCTCTTTTGCAAAATATGAAATTGGTGAATAGTTCGCAAAACATTCGTTATAATGGCTTAGATACGAAAGGCCGCCCTTTTGTAGTGACCTCTATAAATGGGCGTGAAATTTCGAGTAGCCAGATTTTATTGCATGAACCAGAGGCTGTTCTTGATTTAAGTGAAGGGGTCAAAGTAAAATTACGAGGAAATCAGGGTATTTACGATAAGCTATCGAAAATTCTTTTAATTTCAGGTAATGTACATCTTAATCACACAAATGGTTTGAATTTGATGACGTCAGAGGCTTCTATAAATCTTGATCAGGGAACGGCAGAGAATAATGTGCCTGTTGAAGGTTACAACGAAAGTTCTACAATCAAGGCACAAAGCTTTAAAATTTCAGACCACGGCAAAAATGTTTTATTTCAAGGACAACCGGAACTTGTTATTCATCCAAAAAAGTAACTTTTAACTAAGATTTCCTCATGATAAAAAAAGTTTTGATAATAAGTTTTTTAATAGGAAGCATTGCACAGGCAAACGCTCCAATTCCTATCCAAAGCTCTATGAACACAGATGAAGCCATTATTATTAATGGTGACGCTATGGATTATGATACGAACTTGAATAAATCAACGGTCGTTGGGAACGCTAGGGCTGAACGTGGCGTAGGTCCACAAAAGCATATTTTAACGGCCAAAAAGTTTGATGTTCACTTTAAAGAGAAGACTGAAAAAACAGAAAGCTCCTCTAATGTAGGTGGAGACATTGAAGAAATCAAAGCAATTGGCGATGCAGTTCTTGTAAAAGAAGCAGATCAACTAACTGTGAAAGCAGATTATTGTTTTTACAGGCCAGGAGAGGGAGTCGATGCAAAAACCAAGGATCCTAATAAAATCGAGTTTATCGAGTGCCAAGACAATGTAAAGCTTTCAAAGGCAGGTCATTATTTAGAGGGTGACAAAGCCGTTATTAATATTAATACAGGCGTTTATAAAGTCACTTCTAATAAGCGAGTACGCGGAATCTTAAAAGCGCCTGCAAAAACTGTCGCTTCGCCGACCACAACTCCTTTAGTGGCTGCTGCTTAACATATGGCAACATATCCATCCCCGTTTCCTGGACTTTGTGTCCAAAAAATCGGCAAGACTTTTGGCAAGCGCTCTATTCTTTTAGGTATTGATTTGCATGTTGTACAGGGCGAGGCTGTTGGTTTGTTAGGCCCAAACGGCGCTGGTAAAACAACATGTTTTTCCATTGTGACGGGCCTTATTCAGCCTGATATGGGCAAAGTTTTTCTCGATCAAAGAGAAATTACCAATATGCCCATGTATCTAAGGGCACGGATGGGCATAGGTTATTTGCCGCAGGATGCTTCTATTTTTAGAGGCTTAACTGTTGAAGGAAATATAAAAGCTGTTTTAGAGTTGTGCGAAAGAGACCCTGATAAAAGAGAACAGCGCCTTGATCATTTATTAGATGAATTCTCAATTAGCCACCTCAGACAATCACCTGCGGCCTCTCTTTCTGGCGGAGAAAGGCGCCGAGTTGAAATAGCTCGGGCTCTTGCAATGTCCCCTAAATTTTTGCTATTAGACGAACCTTTGGCTGGTATTGACCCTATTGCGGTTGGGGAAATCCGTGAGCTCATCTCGCACTTAAAAGAAATGAACATTGGTATTTTAATTACTGATCATAATGTTAGAGAAACCCTTGAAATTGTTGATAGAGCGTATATTATTGCTCAAGGACAGGTTCTTATGGAAGGAAGTCCTGACGAGATTGTAAAACATGAAGATGTGCGTCGCGTTTACCTGGGAGAAAGGTTTTCGTTGTAAGATGAGTTCTGTGTCGCATTGAAAAGTGTAAACTTTATCGGTCTCAACATTAAAAAATTGAAAAAGGGAAATATTATGCCAATAACCATTACTGGAAAACACCTTGAGGTCGGAGATAGTCTAAGAGATTTTATAGGCCAAGAACTTCGAAAAGTTGTTAGTCATTACATGGGAGGGGATATTTTAGAGGCCCAAGTAACAATTAGTAAAAGCCATATTAGTAAAGAAAAATCTGCTTTTAAAACTGACATATCTGTTCATATTAGCCGAAATTTTGTCGCTCATTGTCATGGCCAGGATGATGATGCATACCGAAGCGCTTCTATGGCTATTGAAAAGCTTGAGGCGCGTATTAAGAAATATAAAAATCGTTTACAAGATAAAAAACGCCACCGGGATGGTGAGCATGAACCCACGTTTGCTCAGCAATATATTCTAAATGCCGAAGAAGATTCAGGCGAAGACACGCCTTTGATTATTGCTGAAATGGCAAGTGAAATTAGCCGTTTAAGCGTTGGCGAAGCTGTTATGCGTATGGACCTTGCTGATGCTCCCTTGATGATGTTCCGAAATGCCAGCAATGGCGAGTTGAATGTTGTTTATAAGCGGCATGACGGCCATGTTGGATGGATTGACCCGACCCGCAAGATGGTTTAGAGCAAATTTCTGACTAAAGGGCGATTAAGGAGCGTCAAATGATAAGAGATCTGCCTAAAAATATTCTAGGCGTGTTTTTTTTAATAGCCTTTTTTTCAGTAAAGTTATTTGCTAGTGACCCAAGTTCTGGAATTCCTAATTCAGAAGAACTGATGCGTTATAAAAGCTCAATGCCCATAAGTATTCTTCTTTTAGGAACAGAACCTGAACATCTTGAGCATTTCGATTTATCATCTTTTGGGCATGAAGTTGGTGTCTTTTTCCATTCAACGTATTTTTATGCAAAGAGAGATCCAAAAAATTGTGTAGATTTTAATTTTACGAAAGATAGCGATTTAGATAAATATTCAAAGTTTTTTTCTGGATCATTTGAGGCCATTATACCCGATAATTATGTGACTCATCATGCCCCCTTTACTGTTAAGTTTTTCCAATCTTTGATTTTAATGCTACAAGTTGGCGGAAAGCTTTATTTAGGGGGTGATGGTATTACAGCGAGTCATACACAACTTGGCCCTTTTGATTATTCCTTTAGGGACTGTGCCCCTGAATCTGAAGGAACTGTAATTGATACAAATAAAAAACCAACAAGAGTGTATAAATTAGAGAAAGGTGGTTTTTCCAATCATACAACAACACTAGAAACCGTTTTAAATGGAGGGGAATATAATATCAGAGGCCAATTTGGTAAACATGGAGAGGCACCCCTTGTTACTAGGTTAATGCCTAAAATTAAATGTCATTTTGAGAATCCCTGTTCCTCTGAAGAAGTTCCACATCAATTAGACGAAGCCTATCGCAATTACGTGATTAAATGGTGGAGTGAAAACGGTTTAATAGAAAATAGTTCAATAGAAGTAAAATATGGAATATTTCCTTATCGAACTACAGAAAAATACAAAGAAAATGACTCTCCATGCTGGTATTTCGAAGTAACCAGAACAAATTAAAGTTAATAATGTTTGGTGAATATTAGAGTCGCAAGTATCAAAAGATTTTCAGCAATCTAATCTGTAAATTAGTTTTTTTGTGCAGGTTGTAAACCATTTGTTGGATCTGACGGGGCCTCCGTATTGCCCCAAAATGTGTCTGGCCTCCTGATGGGCTTGGGCGAGGCACAAGGGAAACTATTTTTTAATTGTTTGTGTTGGTTTTCTCTTGTGCTACAGACTCAGCTTCCCCACGGCTTGACCGTGGGGGGCCATGGTTTACCCCAACAAAACAGCCATGTCATCCCGGAGCCTGGTCGAATTGCGGTTTTTCGCTATAATGAGACTTGGCATCCGGGATCTTAGGTCGTCAGTTAACAGATGTCCCAAGATTCCGGATATTAAGATTTACAAAACGCCTAAAGGCGTTTGTTCATCTAAATTCCGGAATGACAAAAGTTTTTCAAGATGTCTAATATAACCCCCGTCATCACGAAGCCCCGAAGGGGCTGTGGTGATCCAGTAAATTATTGAAATTAAACATTCTTCTGTATGGCCAGCCTACGGCTTTTCGCCATGACGCATTCTCCTTCACCGTCATCACGAGGAGCCAAAAGCGACGTGGTGATCCAGTGTATTTTCTCTAGATGGCCACGGAACGATGTTCCTCGAGGTGGCGATAAGCATACTAAATAAAATTTTAGATAAATTAGATGGCCCATTTTAAAATTTGCCATATTGAAAAAGTGTCGCTTATCCTGAAAGTGGAAATAACAGATAAACAAGGACCCGAATAGACCGATGAACCTGAAACCCAAATTTATGTTAC
>JAIEMR010000044.1 GCA_019751935.1 Alphaproteobacteria bacterium | reverse complement strand
TAAGATAGAAATTCGTATAAGTAACCGGCGTTGAAATCAAAGCACCTACTAATGCTCCGCTAGCAATAGTCACAAAAAACGCTTTTTTATTTTGTGCAATGAGCTCCCATATTGGCTTTTGGGTATTTTTAAATACGTCATTTTGAAAACTAGAAATTTCTGGACTTTCTATTAAGATTGTTCGAAATTTGTAACCAATGAATCCACAGACAGAAGCTAGAAAAAAAGGAACACGCCATGCCCAAGATGGTGAATCGCAATTAAGAATAACAAAAGCACATGCAAGTGCCATTAAACTTCCAAGAGAAGCTGAAATACATAAAATGCTGCTATAAAATCCACGTTTTTTTAAGGGAGCATGTTCCATTAAGAAGATACCAGCATTGGTGTACTCTCCGCCTACAAAGAATCCTTGTCCCATTCGACAAAGAATGAGAATGATTGGTGCAAGAACCCCAATTGTACAATGTGTAGGCAAACAACTAATAATAAAAGTTGGCACAGATGTCCAAAGAATAGCGAAAGAAAGAGCAAATTTTCGCCCTCTGAAATCACCAATTTTCCCAAAAAAAATCGCACCTAAAGGTCTCATAATAAAACCAATAGAAAGTAAACTTAGCCCTTCGATTGAGGAAATAATAGGGTCTAGGTCAGAGAAAAAATGAGGGGCAATGATTAGACTGAAATGTGCGAAAAGAAAGAAATCAAAATATTCTAGGATTGTTCCGATAACTACGGTCAATAAAATTTTTGAAGACATGACTCTGACCCGTTCATAGTGTCTTAGTGAAGAAAGAGCTAAGCAATATTGAGATATTAGATGCCCTTTTTAAAATAAGAAAAATTAAGAAAATTTCTTATTTTTTGAACTTAATTCGCTTTTTTTAGAATGTTTTCTAAATTTTGATAATCGAAAAGTGTCCTTTTCACTTTGCTCTTTGTGCTTTTTTAATGTCTAATAACTCTTCCTTTTTAATATCTTCTAAATGAAAATCCATTTTTAAGTTGCGTTGAAAATTAGGAGGGGCATTATTTTTATCACGTATTTTAAAGAGAGGGTATGAATACATAGCTAAAGCTCCAGCAATTGAAACTATGGATATGTACAAGGCAGGAGCTGTGTGGTCTCCTGTAACATCTACCAGCCAAGCTGCGATCATGGGAGATGTTCCTCCGAATATTGCAAGGCCTAGAGAGAATCCTAAGGAAATTGCCCGACATCGTTTGTGAACCGGATATAAATCAATCATAACATGATGAATGGCAGCTCCAAAAAAACCGACTAAAGAAGCAAAACCAATTTGAGTAATGGCCACAAAGCCATGAGTTAAACAAAGAAAAAGGGGATAAGATAAAAAAGCAGCAATTAACGCTGATCTAAGCATAATGGTTCGTGCACCTATCCTATCGCAAAGGATTCCAGCAAAAGGAAGCACCGCAATGTAAGTCATGGTGGCAAGAAAAGTCATCAATGCAGAATCGCTAGCATTCCATTCCATAATCTTTGTGAGATAAAAATTTGTATAAGTCACAGGAGTCCATAACAAAACCCCAACCAGTGCACCGATAGCAATAGTGATGAGAAAGGGTTTTTTATCTTTTAAAATTTGTTTCCAGGAAAAAAAGGAAGGAACATCGTGGCGATTTTGAATAACAGAAAATTCAGGGCTTTCGGCAAGAATCTTTCTCATTTTATAACCAATAAGCCCGGCAATTGAGCCCAAAAAGAAGGGAACGCGCCATGCCCATGAAGGCATATCTGGGCGCAAAATAATAAAAGCACAGAAAAGAGCTGCCGTGCTTCCTGAAGTTCCTGCAATACTCAGAATGCTACTATAAAACCCTCGTTTTTCAGGAGGAGTGTGTTCCATCAAAAGAACCCCTGCGTTTGTATATTCCCCGCCCAGAGAAAGGCCTTGGGCCATTCGGCAAAGAATGAGAATGATGGGAGCAAAAATCCCAATGACGCCATAGGTAGGTAGAAAACAGATCGTAAGTGTTGGCAGCGCAGCCCAAAGAACGGAGGCTGAAAGAGCGGGTTTGCGGCCTTTAGAATCACCTATTCTTCCAAAGATAATGGCGCCGAGGGGTCTCATGAAAAAACCAACTGCAAACAAACCAAGAGCCTGGATAGCAGAAACAATAGGATCTGAATCAGGAAAAAAAAGAGGGGCAATTATTAAACTAAAGTGTGCAAAGAGAAGAAAGTCAAAATATTCAAGCAGAGTTCCAATGACTATTGCCCAAAAGACCTTTAATGACATGCCTTGGCCTAATCTATATAGTATTTTTTCATTCGTGAGAGTATTGTTTATGTGAGAAAAGGTCAAATCTTTCCTTACAAATTTGGGCAATAATGAACAAAATTCTTATCGAACGTTTTCTTGAAATGCTTGCCGCTGAAAGAGGAGCAAGCCTTAATACGCTATCTTCTTATAGCCAAGATTTAAAAGATTATTTGCATTTTTTAAAAGATTTTTCTGCCGCTGATGTTACAAGTGAAACTTTGCATGAATATCTTTCTTCATTATCAGTGCGTCAGATGCACCCCTCAACAATTGCAAGACGGGTGTCTGCTTTAAGGCAGTTTTATCGTTTTTTGGTTTCAGAAGATGTATGTAAAACGAATCCAGCCTCTAGCTTAACTGTTGTCAGACAAAAACGAACTTTGCCAAAAGTTTTGTCTGAAAAAACAGTTGAGGAACTTCTTTTATCCTTAAAAGAAAGTGCTTCAAAAAGGATAGATACTCCTGAGGGAATTCGAATGTGTGCCCTTTTAGAGGTTTTGTACGCTAGCGGTCTTAGGGTGAGTGAGTTGGTTGGACTGCCCCTTAGAAGTTTGATCGTGGATCCAAAAACAAAAGCCATGCAAAACATGTTGATGATTCAAGGAAAAGGGGGCAGAGATCGCCTTGTTCCCTTGAATGGGCCTGCCTTAGAGGCTTTGCTGCAATATTTAAAAGTACGAGATTATTTTTTAAGGAAATGCGGTTTAAAAGGTAGACACTGGCTGTTTCCTTCAACCAGCCAAAAAGGACATTTGACCAGGCAGGGTTTTGGGCAATTGTTAAAGCTGCAAGCAATCGAGGCAGGAATAGATCCAAACTCCATTTCCCCGCATGTCCTCCGTCATGCTTTTGCAACGCATTTACTGCAAGGAGGGGCTGACCTTTTGGTTATTCAAAAGCTGTTGGGTCATGCTGATATCTCCACAACCCAAATTTACACTCACGTTATGCCAGATCATTTGTTAGACCTTGTAACGATCCATCATCCTTTGCAGAGGAAAAGTTAATAAAGAGGAGTGGGACGAGTTGGATCCAAGTTATAAAGTTTTTTATGACGCAGAGCGTCAGTAAGGTCTGGGTAATAATCATCACCTTCTTCTAAACGGCCATTACTTTCCTCGACCCATTTATCATAATGCCCTTCTCCATCTGTATTAAATAGATGAATTCGGCGGGGAGGGAAAGGATACTTATCTCTTGCTGACACAAATGTCGCGAGCATATATTTACCATTTTCATAAATTGCAGGTTGGACTGTGCCGCCTGGCCATCTTTTTCTATTTTGAGTTTTGATCCAAACATAATAATCATCATGCGTTAACCGAGAATAAATATACGGGGGTATAAAAGGTTGATCACGCCATTCTACATTCGGAGGTATTTCTATCCATTCTGATCTTGTTCCAAAAGAAGTATCAACTCGCTGGATCCATGATGTTACTTTTTCAGCTAGTTCAGCATCGGAAAGGGGTGCTGTGGCAGCCAATTCTGTATAAAGGGGTTCTGCTTCTGCTTCAAATCGCTGATCTAATCTTCGAGCCGCTTCTTGATTTGTTTCGGGAATACGTCCATTCACTCTTAATGGTCCCATTGCAGTATTTTTTCTGCTTTCAACGTCATTAATTCTGTCCATAATTCCTCTTTGCGTTAGTGTAACAACAGCATCAGGCTTTAAAAGCGCAATATGCAACTCTCTTCCAGCATGTACTAACCTTTCTAGCAAAACTCTTATCTCATTAGTTCTCAGATTATCTGTAAATTTTCTCTTATACTCAACCCGAGCGTCTGTAATATTACGAATACTGTAATATCCGCATTGACCATCACCTTTTGATTCTATAAAACGAAGGAATCGCCATACGAGAGGCTTCTCACCATTTTGAAAATTAAACTCAGGAACGCCTTCATAAATCAGTCTATGCTCTAAGGCTTGTTGATCAACCAAGATTTTTTGACGTTCAGTGATTGGCATAAGGGTTTTATGGGCGCGTTTAATGCCCTCTACAAGCGGTTCAGTAATAATAGCACCAGGATCAAGCAAAGCTAATTTCTCTTGAATCGTTGCTGAAATAAGAGAATCATTTCTTTGTGATACAAAGAAATCTCTTAAATCATCAATGCTTGACAGAGGGTAATCGATTAATTTTTGAACAAGCGTTACTAGCGTTAATAAAATAGCCTGGTTTTCTGGATTCGCTAAAGCATCTTGATAATCCACAACCTTGGGGGCTTCGGTTTGTAGAGTTACTTCTAATTCGTACCTTCTAAATTTTTCAACAGCCGCTAAGGCACGAATAACTGCTTTTCTAAAATTAGTTTGATTTGTAGTGGTGGGGGCTACAATGCTGCGTAAGTCTGTGCTGTTATGTTTCAAGCATCCCATAATTTGATTCGAAAGAAAAAGCGCTTTTTTAGGAACATAAGTTTGTTCAAGCTGCTCTGCCATTCCTTCTAAAGCGCCAATATCATCTCCTGTTGGAGCTAGAGCTTTCACAGGAAAATCTGCTAAAATCCTACCCTTGTATACAGATTCAGTCTCACGGGCTAATTCTGCTTCTCTTGCGTCCTCAATAGCTTTCCACGCGATGGCATTATAACGGTGACGAGGGCGAGGTGCATCCATGTAGGCGGTAGCAGAACGCCAGTTACTATCATCTATAACTTGCGCAAGGACAGCGTCATAACTGTCTGGAATTAATGCACCTGCACGGACTTTTGCGGTTTGAATATCAGTTCCTCTTACTTTCTCGCGAGCAGCTGCTAAAAGGCTTAGAACAATAGATCCATGTTTTTTTGTTGCATCATCGTCCCATATGCCAACCATTGATCCAATAGAACCTTCTAAAAATGGATCCAACTCATTTTGTGTTTGTAAGTAATCAGCAGCTTTGGTTAGCGCATCTCTAACTAATTCTTTTTCAGTCTTATTAAAAAAACGTCTTGTGTGTGTTGCCTTTCGAAGACCGCCTTTAACACCCTCTCCTTTTGTCACCATACTAATAATGGATTTTGCAGCCGCGGTTGCTCTTGCTTTTTCTTTATAGAGAGACAGTTCGTGCGCCAACATATTTAGGGTTTGGACAGGACGGCTGACACGGTTTCCATCTTTTACAAACTCAGGTCTTGTCATTTTATAGACATTGTCGATTAATGCTTGATCCAATGCTGCTACTGCATTATATGGAAGGGAAAATACGAGCAAGAAAATGAAAGAAAAAAGCCGCATAACTAGAAGTTTACAATATATAGAATCTCTGTCCTTTTAATATAATATTTTACCAGTAAACAAAAGGTTAATTTAATCTTTCCATTGTTTGTACCAAGCTTGAAGCATCAAAATTGTCCAAAGAGCATTTTGATGATTCGCTTTACCTTCTAAATGTTCTCTCCAGACTTTACGAATGGGTTTTGGATCTACCATGGTGGGGAAATCTGAACTATTCAAAAGATCATCCGCCCATTCGCGAAGAGGGCCTCTTAGCCAATCATGAACAGGAACGCCAAAGCCCATTTTGGGCCGATTGAATAATTCGTTAGGGACATAGTCCTTTAAAATTTCACGAAGCGGTAATTTACCATTAGGCCCTTGGATTTTTTCAAGTGAGGAATATCGCCATCCCATTGCAACGACTCGGTGATCTAACAAGGGTACCCTTGCTTCTAGGCTAGCGTACATTGTGGCTCTGTCAACCTTTGTTAACACATCATCCGGTAAATAAGTAAGCGTGTCGATGTATTGCATTTTTTCAATGGTTTCGTTTAAAAAAGCGGTCTCTTTATAAGCATCTAACTTTGGCTCAAGGCCTACTTTTAGCAAAGATTCTGGTTCTAACCACTGACTAACCAAGGTTAGGTATAAATCTTCGGCTGTTTTAGAACTTAAAATTTGTGTGATTTGAGCAATCCTGTCCGATGGACGCAAGGCTTTGTATCGAGCAGGAAGTAATTTTTCAAGCGCTTTCCAAACAGGATGCGGTGTATGGGAAAGGATTTTTCCAATGATTTTTCGGGCTGGTAAGCGTTGGCATTTTTGCCAGATTTTCTCACCCATTATGTAACGGTTGTAACCTGCAAAAACCTCGTCTCCTCCATCTCCGGACAGGGCAACGGTGACGTGCTGGCGCGCCAGCTGTGCGACTAAAAAGGTTGGGATTTGTGAAATGTCAGCAAAGGGTTCGTCATACATTGTTGGAAGCTTTGGAATAACGTCCATGGCATCTTTGGGGCTGACGTATAATTCGGTATGTTCTGTCCCTAAATGCCGGGCAACCGCAAGTGCATGCGGAGCTTCGTTATAATCCTTTTCATTAAATCCAATTGTAAATGTCTTAATAGGTTTAGGGCTTTGGGATTGCATCAGGGAAACAACCAAACTTGAATCGATCCCACCTGAAAGAAAGGCGCCTAAGGGAACATCTGATATCATGGATCTTTTAACCGCGTCTTTTAAGAGGGTATGGAGTTCATCCTTTGAAGGTGTTTTGTTAGAGCTGCGTTCATTTTCTATTACAGTCTTTAATGACCAATAGGGATGAATCTTAGGCTCCTCTCCTACTTTAAAAGAGAGGATTGTCCCTGGAAGCAGCTTCTTTGCGTGTTTGTAAATGCTATAGGGTGCTGGAATGTAACCATAACGAAGATATAATGCGATTGCTTTTGAGTCAATTTGAGCCTGAAATCCTGGGCTTTTTCGAAGCGCTTTGAGCTCCGATGCGAATGCAAAAATACCCTCATGATATGACCAATAAAGGGGTTTGATGCCTATGCGGTCGCGCACCAGATAGAGCCGTTTCTCTTGTTTGTCCCACAAAGCAAAAGCAAACATGCCAATGAATTGTTTAGTGGCTTCCTCTACGCCAAAGGCAGCGCATGCCTCAATCATTGTTTCGGTGTCAGAATGTCCTCTAAAAGAAATACCTTTTTCTTTGAGCAGTGGCCTTAGTTCTTGATCACTGTGGGTTTCACCGTTATAAACCATCACCCATCGTCTGCAATAGGAGTGCATCGGTTGGTGTCCCGCTTTTGATAAATCGATAATTGAAAGGCGGCGCTGGGCAAGGGCGATTTGGTCTTTCGCATCTACCCACAAACCGGCGTCATCAGGCCCCCTGTGGGTTAAGGCTGTGTTCATGGAATCGAGGCGATTTTTTAATTCCTCGGTTGATAAATTTTTAGCCGTTATAAAGCCCGTAATTCCACACATGTTTTCTGTCTTTTTCAAAAAAACTTATTTAATTCAATGTACAGGTTTTTTAAAGATCACCGAGAACCAGTTTCCCTGTGGCCGCGACTACAGGGTCGATTCTTTGATTCAAATGGATCCTTGGGTCAAGCCCAAGGAAAACTAATGGGGAAACACGTAAAAACTTGCACATCGCGCTACTTAAAAAAATTATAGTATTTCTGGAGGCTTAACAAGTTATTCTGTGTCACTCTTTGTTAATCGGCCATGTCTGGTTTTGCGGATCATATCATAAAGCAAAAATTCTCTTCTTGTATTATCTTTAAGCAGTTTTTGCTTTTTAATTTTAGATTCTGCCCGCAATTGTTGGCGCAAGAATCGTGATTCGCACTCTTCAGCTAACTGAGCATATTTGTCAACGACATCGTCTTCGCTTCTCCAATCATTATCGCTATCTTCTTCATCATAATCCCATAAGGACTGAGGTGGTGCAGATGGTGAAATTGCGCTGTTTGTGAGTAATTCAGCAGACATATCGGGTTGAAATCTTGTTTGCAAGGAAGAGGTAATCGATGGCGGAGGGGATGATATTGGTGCAGGCGCTCCCCCAACATTCAGGCTGAGAGGAGGAACTTCAGCTTCATCCAGGTGAACCGCACTGGTAACAGTGGTTGGTGTTGCTTCTGGGGGCAGAGTCATTGAAAATTCTCCTTCACCCTCCATCGCCAAGGAGGGAAAGATTAAAAAAGATCCAAGAAAAAGAAAATGAACAACTATTTTACTCAACGCGTTTTACTCTAAATTGTATGGCTTATATATAAAGCTTAGGGTTGCTCTCTTTATGAAATCAATAATTTTAATAAAATTATTTTTATTTACGAGGATAAAAGTTTTCTTGACTACAAAGCCTTTTCTGGCCTCAATATTAAAAAATTCTTTTATGTAGGGAACCCTGATGTCTAAAACTTCTGATCTTGTTCGGCTTTCAAGGGGTGATGTGGGTGCTTTGGAGCTTGAAGCACTGGCCCGCGTCATTGAAGCTGGATATTTGGGAATGTCTGTTGAGGTTCAAGCTTTTGAAAAGGAACTGACAGACTACATCGGGGGTAACCGTGAGGTTGTTTGCGTCAACACAGGAACTTCTGCCCTTCATTTGGCAGTTCAAGCGTGTGGCATTGGAATTGGTGATGAGGTTTTAGTCCCATCCCTCACCTTTGTTGCATCTTTTCAAGCTGTTTCGGCGACTGGCGCTAAGCCTGTTGCTTGTGAAATTGACCGCGATACTTGCTTCTTGGATGTTAGGGATGCTGAAAAACGCATTACCTCCCGCACCAAAGCCATTATGCCGGTTCATTATGCCAGTAACTTTGAGGGCATTGAAAAAATTTACGAGCTTGCAGCAAAGTATAACCTTAGAGTCATAGAGGATGCAGCTCATAGTTTTGGTGGAACTCATAATGGAAAACGCATAGGGGCTGTGGGTGATATTCTTTGTTTTAGTTTCGATGGGATTAAAAACATCACCTGTGGTGAAGGCGGCGCTGTTGTAACAAGTGATCAAGCGGTTGCTGAAAAGGTCCGTGATGCGCGTTTATTGGGCGTTGAAAAGGATACGGAAAAACGGTTTTCTGGGCAGCGAAGCTGGGATTTTGATGTCACCGAACAAGGGTGGCGCTATCACATGAATGATATTATGGCAGCCCTTGGCCGGACGCAATTAAAGCGTTTCCCTGATTTTGCCAAAAAACGCCAAGAGATTGCCAAACGGTATCAGCAATTTTTTGCGCAGTATCCAGAAATCAGAACTCTTAAGATAGATTATGACAACGTGGTCCCTCACCTCTTTCCTATTTTGATTGAGAAAGGTTGTCGGGATGAACTTCGTGATATTTTAGAGGAAAATAACATTCAAAACGGAACCCATTACAAACCGAATCATCTTTTGACAAAATACAAAACAGAGTATGATTTACCCTGTGCAGAGGATTTTTATAAGAAAGTGATAACCCTTCCTCTCCATACTTTGTTAACGGATGACCAGTTTGAAAAAGTATGTAACGTCATTTCAAAATGGATAGGTAGGGATTAAGTAGCCCCATCGTCATGGCGAGCCCGAAAGGCGGGCCATCCAGAAAACAGCAACTGGATCACCCGTCGCTATCGCTCCGCGTGATGACGACGCTTCTTGGTTCGTCGTAGGTCAACAATTCATAAAGGAGGCTCCTATGCAAATATCAAACCCATTAACAGTTGCTTTTGGCTGCGATCATGCAGGTTACCCTCTCCATACAATCCTTATGGATTTTGCAAAATTTTCAAGTTTTGATGTCATTGATTGCGGGGCTTTTGATCAATCCTCTGTTGATTATCCAGATTATGCGAAAAATGTTTCAAAAAAAATACTGGATGACGAGGCTGATTTTGGCGTTCTGATTTGCGGGACTGGAATCGGTATGAGCATTGCTGCTAACAGGCATAAAGGCATCAGAGCTGCGCTTTGTGTCACAGAATATGAGGCCATGATGGCCCGTCAGCACAATGATGCTAATATCTTGTGTTTAGGTGCGCGCGTGGTTGGCGAAGGGCTTGCAAAGCAATGCCTGTTGGCCTTTTTAAAAGGTGAGTTTTTAAGCGGGCGGCATTTAGAGCGGGTTCAGAAGATAGAAACAGAATTGTGATTTGCTCTTCTTCTTTGGAGACGCCTGTTCGTCAAATTCTTTGAGTAGAAAAAGAGTGCAAGGTTTGAGCCTTGCACTCTTGAGCTGTTAGTTAATTTCTTTGGTCCCCTGCTATATACTTATCACTCTGTCTCACTTTGACCGCCTTTTGAACCGGCTTCTAAACCACCTGATAGTTCTTCTTGTAAAGTGATAAGATAGCCTTCTTTTGCGTCGCTTGATGTTAGCTCATCTAATTCTCTCGCAATTTTATTAAGAATCTCTACTGAAGGAAGAGTAGAAGATTGATATAAGAGGTCTAATGTCTTTTGAAGGTGCTCAATAGCAGAATCACTAGATGGAACTAATTCAGACAAGACTCCTTCTGCTCTTGCTCTATCATTGTCGTCGGTGGTTTCAAAATAGACTCTGGTTTCTGGAACGCTCGCAGCGGCAAGTGTTTCATCTTCATCACTATCCCATGCATCTCCATATTCAACTTCCATTTGGTTAAGCAGTTTTCTTTGGGCAGAAGATGTGGCGCATGCGGCTAATTTTCTTGCGAAATCGTTAAAATCAAAACCAGCTTTTGGCATTTCATCTTGAGTAGGGTCAAAAAGATAGTTTAACACTAGTTTTAGCTGATTAGTGGTGAATGCTCTGTTCTTACCTATCAGTAACCCGGCTAGTATTTTTTCTGCTGCATCTCTGTCAGGGACGGAGTCAAAGTAAATTGTTAGAGGTGCGCTGACAGTATCTACTTCATCATCTTCTTCTGTTATTCCCTTTAAATCTCTAGAGGAATGATAGGTGTTAGGTAACATAACGCTAGATGCCAACGGGCTCGAAACTGAATTTGCCTTTAATTTTTCTAATGCTGCTTCATCATCTTCTCTTTCACCAGAAGACATGGCAGCAACAAACTCTCCAAACTCTTGTGTGGGGCCTAGAACATCACCACTTACTTCATCATGAGATTTTTGTCTCGTATGTCCGGGAGGCGCACCCACCACAGCTTTTCCAGAGAGAACCGCCAAAGCACGAGAAAATTCTGCAAAATTACCCTC
>JAIEMR010000029.1 GCA_019751935.1 Alphaproteobacteria bacterium | reverse complement strand
TTGCAGTGTCGACTATATGCAACAGCAAATCTGCTTGAACAGCCTCTTCTAAGGTTGCACCAAACGCTTCGACCAAGGCATGAGGTAAATGTTTAATAAACCCAACTGTATCTGAAAAAATAACCTCTCTACCGCCAGGAAGCTTACATACCCGCATGGTTGGATCAAGGGTTGCAAATAACAGATCCTTAGCGAACACATTCGATTCTGTCAGTTTGTTAAACAGCGTTGATTTCCCAGCATTGGTATAACCAACCAGCGCCACTACAGGTGTCGCGTTTCGCTGACGCGCTTTGCGGTGAAGGCTGCGCATCTTAATTGTTTGATTCAGCTCTTTTTCAATTTTTAAAATCCGATTGTCAATCATACGGCGATCAAGTTCAATCTGCCGTTCCCCGGGCCCGCCAGTAAAACCAAACCCGCCGCGCTGCCGCTCAAGGTGAGTCCATGACCGCACAAGCCTACTTCGTTGATGTTTAAGGGCCGCTAATTCGACCTGTAAACTGCCCTCAGCCGTTCTTGCCCTTTCGCCAAAGATCTCAAGAATAAGGCCGGTTCGATCAATGACCTTACATTTCCAAACCTTTTCAAGATTGCGTTGTTGAATCGGTGATAAAGTTGAATCGACAATCATCAATTTTATACTAAAGGCCGCAATTGCAGAGCCAATACTGTCTACATTCCCCTTGCCCATCAAGGTGGAAGGGGACATTTTGTTTAATCTGACAATTTGTTTATGAACCACATTAAGGCTGATGGCTTCAGCAAGACCGACAGCTTCTTCTAAGGCAGCATCAAGGCTGCGTTCTGGTTGATTTGGGTCAACATTAGGCCTTCGCACATGCACGTGCACAATGCCGGCGGTAATCCTATCTTTAACGTTGTGATTTGATTGTTCGACTGTCACTTGATTTACTGTCTGGTGATTTTGTGTCATACATAAAAAATCGCGATCAAAAGAAAATGTGTTTATGTTTTGTACCTTAACTGATTTGGCCCTTTATAAAAACACCAAAAAACGTCTTATGGGTGTTGATCTAGGTGATAAAACTATTGGGCTTAGTTTGTCAGATTTAAGCTTAACAATAGCAACGCCCTATAAAACTCTAAACCGTCAAAGCCAAGAGAAAGCCTTTAACGAATTAAAAGGTATTATCGAAGAACATAAAGTCGCCGCACTTATTTTCGGCTATCCAATAAATATGAATGGTTCTGAGGGCCCCCAAAGTCAAAAGGTCAAAACTTTTGCGGGAAAATTTTACGAATTTTATCAAATCCCAATTTTTCTATGGGATGAACGCCTTTCAACAGCAGCTGTAACCCGAACGATGATTACAGCCGATCTATCGCGCAAACGTCAAAAAGAAGTCGTCGATAAAATGGCGGCCAGCTTTATTTTACAAGGCGTCCTTGATACGTTGAAGAGGATGGATACGAATAACACTTAAATATTGCAACGCACAAAACCGAAACTCAGCCAATAACTTAGAAATTTTTCAGTTTCAAAGTCTATATCCTGTGCAACGATATGTTTATTAAACAATTGTTAGAAATGGGTTTGATTATTCGCTAAAAAATGGTCAATAAGCTTAGATTTATAAGAAACCCCTGTCTTTGCTCTTATTTGATTCAAA
The DNA here is from genome assembly GCA_019751935.1 of Alphaproteobacteria bacterium. Classification (GTDB taxonomy): domain Bacteria; phylum Pseudomonadota; class Alphaproteobacteria; order Paracaedibacterales; family CAIULA01; genus CAIULA01. Next base: position 9,604 of record JAIEMR010000029.1, on the reverse strand, counting down.
TAATGCTCCACAGTTCTAGGAGAAAGAGATAATGAATTTGCCACACCTTTATAGGTTTTTCCTTGAGCCATCTCAGAAAGACATTCCCATTCCCGTTTTGATAAAAGAACGGATTTTCCCTCTATATTCATAATAAATCTATTAGAATTAATATAAGCTATGAAATCTTCTGCTTTCTCGAAGTTAGAACGGTTATGGGACATATCGACACTAACAGAGTATTTTACAAATGGACTTAAGCATAAAAGATTATTTGATTCCTGCTTTTGATCAAAATATCGGATAAACTCTTGAAAAGGAGCAACAGAAGATTTAGTGATCGAATTGGGAATACTAAGTTCATTTTTACTAGCAAACCACCATGTCTCTATACGATCTTTATATCTCTTATAAATAGTCAAACCCCTTACCAAACCAATTTTTTGAAGACAATTTTGAACCAATAAGCAATCGCTTCCATTAGGCCACAAAAAATATGAATATGAGTTCAAAGAGGTTTCTTTGATAGCATTTAAGAAAGGCTTACCCGTCACACCGTCGTCGAATCCATGCATGTAAGCATTTAAGAACTCTATATCCAGCGCTAAAGGGTAATAACCAATAGCTTGCCCTTGAGAATTAAGAGGAACAACGCCCCGACAAAACCAATCTATATCGAGATAGGTTTTTAAAGGTTCACAAAAAAAAGCTAATATGTGATTTTTTTTGTTCATTATATTGAAGCGCACCTTTTCTTTGCTCTAAAAGCTCTGGACTCATTTTTATTAACTCAATAACAAGTTACGTATCACCACCTTGTACTCTTAGTACTCTAAACTTTTCAAGTTAAGACATATCAAAAAAAGTGATAAAAATTCAGTCCGAAAATGCATCAATTTAATCTCTACAATTGTTCCAACTTGACCTTAACTCGTTAACTCATATAAAGTCTAGTCGTTGTAAAGAAATATACACGAAACCCCTATGAACACTAAAAAAATAGGATCCTTGCTTTGTCGTATCCATGAAGAAGACCTACTTTTAGGAGCCAAAGAGGCTTTTACCGAGATATGTCGATACTATTCCTTAGACCGATTCTTTTTAGGGTCTTGTCATTATTCTAAAGATCGAAAATTAGGGTTTGAACTGGTTTCAGATAGCTATCCAAACAATTGGCTAATTCATTACTCACAAAATCAATACCATCTACATGACCCACGCCTAAAAGAATATGGAAAAATAAGGCCTCCATTTACTTGGGACTTAGGAAAAAAGAACAACATACTCTTACCAATTCAGCGCAAAATGTTTAATGAAGCCTGTGATTTTAATGTTGGAAAAGGGATGACAATTCTTTTTGATATAGAAAATGGATATCAGACAGTTTTTGTAATTCCTGATCAGAAAACAATCCATCCTGAATTATTAAGTATACTGAAGATTGCTACCAATATTTACTTCGAAAAAAAGGTTTCTTTAGAGTCTAAAGATCTAATTTCAAAACTAACACCAAGAGAGCATGAAATTCTAAAGATAAGATCTGAGGGCTTTCCGTACAAAGTAATCGCAGATAAGCTTCAGATTTCTGAAGACACGATAGTTTTCCATACAAGAAATATTAGAAAAAAACTCAATACAACCTCGATTGATCATGCAATGTTTAAATTCGGCTTTGCAACTAGACACCTTTAGAGCCTGTATTCATAAAACAAACTGATTATTTGCCAAAAAACGATCAATGAGTTTAGATTTATGGGAAATTCCTGTTTTCTCTCTGATTTGATTCAAATAAGCCTCCACAGTTCTAGGAGAAAGAGATAATGAGCTTGCTACTCCTTTATAAGTTTTTCCTTGAGCTATCTCAGAAAGACACTCCCACTCTCGCTTTGTAAGAACAATAGATTTGTGACCTATATCAAGAGCAAATTTATTTCTAAAAATAGAGTTCTTAAAATCTTTCATTTGTTCTGTATTCGGTTGAATATATGACATATCAAACGACTCAGGGTAATTTACAATAGGGCTTGAAAATTGATTCACAGTTTGTTGGTTTTCAAAATAGTTGATAAAATCATGAAACGGTGAAACAGAAGTTTGGGTGACAATATTTGGGATTCCATTTGAATTTTTACTACCAAAACCCCATCCCTCAATATAGTCCTTACACCTTTTATAGATAGCAATTCCTTTCAAAATAAAGAATTCATGGCAAAGCACTTGGATGAGAGGGCAATTATCTCCATTTGGCCATAGAAAATAAGAATATGAATTAAGAGGTGTTTCTTTAATGGCCTGCGTGTAACTTTTGCCATTATCGTTAAACCGAAATAAACAGACACCAACGTACTCAACATTGGTTCCCAAAACATGGTAACCTGTAGCCTCACCTTGGGAATTTAAATGAAAAATTGCATGTACGAACAAATCTATATCTAGATAGGTTTTTAACGGCCCACAGAGAGAACTCAGCAAACAATTCCGCTCTTGATTATAACGCAGCGCTTCTTTTCGTTGCTCGAAAAGTTCTGGATTCATTTGTGCCAACTTAGTAGCAAATCTTCTCTAACACCTTTTACCCTTAAGCATGGAAATTTTCAAGCTGCGAGATCTTTTTAAAATTATAGAAAGGAAAATAAATGTCTTTAAAAATGGTGCCCAGAGTCGGAATCGAACCAACGACACAGGGATTTTCAGTCCCTTGCTCTACCAACTGAGCTATCTGGGCCCTTTGCGATTATGCAAACGGTACTTAGTTGTTATAACGGCATTTTGCTTTCTTGTCCAGCCTTCTTGCTTGAATTTTTATCTAAAATTTGTTTTATGGAATGCATTTTTTAAAAATGATACATTTATAAAATTCGAATTTTTGAAGGATTCTTTGGGTGCCATTGCCTATTCTCAAAAGTCAATGGGAGCGCTACAAATCTCATACCCACATAGAGATAGAGCACGCTCAAAAACTTATTGATCCATATATCTCACATAAAATCCAATCCTTAACTTTGCTATCAGATGGATGCGCAAATACAAACTACAAAATTACCTTTCAAAACGACACACCTCCTCTTGTTTTGCGCATTTATATCCGCGAAAAGAGCGCACTTTCAAGAGAGAAAGCACTTCATCAATTATTAAAAAACTCTCTGCCAGTCCCTTTATTTTTTTACAACGATGCTTCTTGCACACTAATGAATCATCCTTATGCTTTAATGGAGTGGAAAGAAGGTGAATTAATGAGAAACGTCATCTTAAAAGGGGATGAAAAAGATATTGGTGAATGTGCTTTTTCGGCTGGAAAATTCCTGAACGTTCTCAGAAATATAAAACTTAACCAAAATGGTTTTTTTGATGGAAATCTCAAAATCAGGCCTTTTAACGAGGAGGAAGAATTTATCCCCTTTGGCCTTGGACTTTTAAAACAGAAAACCGTAAAAGAAAGTCTTTCACCATCGGTACTAGTTGATTTGGAACGGATTTTTTATGCGTCAGGACCCATATTACCAAACCCCACTAAAGCGAATCTCACCCATGCGGACTTTGACCCAGCTAATATGTTGGTTTCTAAAATTGATGGAAAGTGGCAAGTTTCAGCCATTTTGGATTGGGAATTTGCCTTTGCAGGAAGTTATCTAATGGATATGGGTTTGATGCTCAGATATGCCCATAAATTACCCAAAACGTATGGGGATTCTTTTTTAAATGGCCTCAAAGAATCAGGAGAGGATCTACCCAAAACCTGGAAAGAAGCAGCCAAATTAATGGATTTGTTGTGTTTGCTGCAATTACTTTATTACAACCCATTTTCCGAACGTCCTTTAATGAACCGTGATGTCGTAGAATTAATTGTAAACACTCAAATTTTCCTCAAAAACACCTTAGCAAGATAGGGTATAATAGCTATCTTGAGACTAAAGATTTCTTAAGGTTTCACTTAATTATGAAAAGAACATTACTTCACTTATTTATAATTTTTTTAATTCTCTTTTTTGACAATGCAGCTTTTGGAACATCGTGCCTTGAAGATACTGAAAGAGACGCTATAAAAGGTGTTCAAAAAGCGCAGTGTGAACTGGGTTGTGCCCTTTTAACAGGAATATTTGGAAACATACCTGACGACACCTACAAAAAAATACTCAAAAACCCCAATAGAGCCTTTGATTGGCTAACAAATGGCACCGACTTTAAGAGACACGGCACCCCAACAAAAGACACTTATCTAGCAGTCATAGACGCCCTTAACTCTCTTGGTGTTTATTTTGAAATTGAAAAAAATGATGTTGAACAAGCAAAAAACTATTTCAAACAATCTGCTGAGTTATTTGTAAAATTTGGTGGTGATTTTGAAGGTACCATTGCTGGCCGAAACTACAATCGCCTAATGCACAAAAAATAATTGTACATTTACGTAAATTTTTAGATTTATTTTAATCTTTCTGCTCTATCATTTTAGTAAAGTAGAGTATGAGGGATTGATATGCGTATTTCCCATCTTTTTATTTGTTTAGCATATTTATCCATTTTATCTTTCTCTCTTAAAAGCATGGAAGATCCTGAAGAAGATCTATTTTTCAGGCCCATCTCTCGATTAAAATTTGATCCATCCGTACCAAGATTGGAAAGAGACTATTTGTTAGCGACATTAAATGATCTCAATCTAAAGAAAACTGGCAAAAACGTTATTTCTACATTAAATGAACTTTTAGTGGCAAGAGACACGCACCTTATTGTGAAACTGGATGAACATTCAACTTCTTTTCGTGGTCCTGACTTATCCAAGGAAGAGCCACCTGAATTATTTATAAACTTAAAAAACCTTAAAAATAATTTTGTTTCCTGCATTGGACCCATGAGACGGTTCAGAGAAAGAAGTACAGGCGTAATTAAAGAATTCTTTGAAATCAGCAAATGTAGAAACCCATCGTCAGTGACTATCGGCCACGAACTTTTACATGCCATTAATTATTTAAATGATGAAACATCATATAAAGTGCGTTTAAGAACAGAACAATTACCATTAATATCCAAAAGAACCCGTATCATAGATTACGGAAGACGCAGACCGTCTTGTGTGGCAATTGATTCATATCTTTGGGAAAATGATGAAGAGCAAATGACAGTTTGGGGGGATCCAGAAAAACCAGAGTTTTCAGAGGCACAATTAAGACTGGATCATACTTTATCCCCAAGATACCCTTATAACGGTGAAACTGATTTTTATGAGAGTGCTGACGTCATTATTCCTCTATTAGAACGTCATTTGGGCCATCGTTGGAAAGTAAGACTTAATTCTGTGTTTAAAGGCTGCCCTTGGAAATTTGTGCAAGAAGAAGCCATGGATTCCAGATACAACAGCGTAAATATGAGAGAATATGAACCGATAGACTAAGAACCATTTTATGAGAATCTAACCTTTTTAGCCCAGCAATACACATAAGGCAAAATAAACAACGTTAGGCTGGTTCCAACCCCAAGCCCACCAACCAACACAAGCCCTATGGCGCGCCGTGCTTCTGCCCCTGCTCCGCTTGCAAAAGCTAACGGCACCGCTCCCAGCACCATAGCCGCAGTTGTCATTAAAATTGGACGCAGCCTTAGCATACATGCAGATAAAATTGCTTTTTCCACAGATTCCCCTTTAAGCTTAGCTTTATTAGCAAACTCAACTAGCAAAATCCCATGCTTGGTAATTAAACCAATTAAAGTAATCAGGCCAATTTGAGTATAAATATTTAGGCTTTGATTGAAAATGAGTAAGAAAACCATTCCTCCTATGGCTGCCAAAGGAACCGTTGTCATAATCAACACAGGATCTAACCAGCTTTCAAACTGCATTGCTAGAATCGCATAAATAAACAATAAAGCTAAAAATGTTAACTTCAGCAAGGTGTTGTGACTGTCTAAATAGAATTGAATGGTTTCACTCCACTCGGTTTTAATAGAAGAAGGAAGCAATTCATGTTTTAGCTTTAATAACTCTCCCATCCCTTGCTTTAAATCTTGCTTCGGCTTTAGTCCCACAATAATGGATGCACTCCGCATTTGGTTATCATGATTTAACCTAGCCGGTAAGACTGAAGGTTCCATCTTTAAAAGGGACCCTAAGGATATACTCTCGCCTTTTGAGGATGTTATATAAAGTTCATCCAATGACCAAGGTTTAGGGGAACCTTTCAAGGTAACGGGATAAGTTAATCCATCTTTTAAAAATTCAAACTTTTGTATTCCCCCTTGGAAAATCTCCAAGGTTTCCGAAAGCAGCTTTGGTGAAAGCCCCACATCATTTAGGTTTTTCCACAAAGTTTTTACCCGAAAAGCTGGCATATTGAGCTTTAGATTATGCCTTACATTTAAGAAAATTTTCTTTTTATCAACAAATTTACGGAACTCTTCTAGCATTTCAAAAAACTTTGGATAGTCCATATTACTTTGAACAACCAGTTCGATTTCTGAATTATTTCCTAAAATATCTAATCCCGGCAGACCACATTGCCACGTCCAGCATTCAACATCAAAACTTGGAAAACTATTAAACTGATCTTTCAAATCTCGTTGAATATCAGCAGTATGACGCGATCTTTCCTCCCAGTCTTTAAGGACAACCAAAACATTTCCACCCCAGCCTCCCATAAAAGTTAGCATCATGTTTTTTTCAGGAAGGGTAATTAACTTTTTCTCAATCATCGTCAAATAAGATTCAAGCGTATCAATTCCTTGCCCTGGAAGAGGAGAAACATAAGCTCCGATCATTCCTCTATCTTCTACAGGAGAAATCTCATAAGGCAAAATCCTATAAAGAATAATCAGGAAAACCCCTCCTATAAGCATGCCTAACCCTAAATACCGTGGCTTTATGGCTATAAATTGCTGCAGGGCATTTTGATAGTTTTTAGAAAGTTTATTCAACAATCGGTCGGCTAATGTTTCATGTGCAGCAGAGTCAATTTTTTTTAGCAATTGGCTGCACATCATTGGTGACAGCGTTAAAGCAACAAACCCAGAAACACTCACTGCCCCTGCCAATGCCACAGCAAATTCCCAAAACAAAGCACCCACTGATCCCCCAGTGAATGCAATCGGCGCATAGACACTTGCAAGAGTTAAAGTCATCGCGATAATTGCAAAAACAATTTCCCGGCTTCCCTTAAGAGCAGCCTCTAAAGGAGAAAGCCCTTTTTCTATATACCTGTGGATGTTTTCTAAAACAACAATCGCATCATCAACCACAAGCCCAATCGCCAAAATCATTGCAAGGAATGTCAATATGTTCAAAGAAATTCCCACCCAAACATAAAACAAAAACGAACCAACCAAAGATAAAGGAATCGTAACAAGCGGGATAAAAGCTGACCTCCAATTACCTAAGAAGATAACAATGATCAAAAAAACCAAAACGATGGCTTCTATAAAGGTGGTGCGAATATTTGAAAGAGAACGATCAATAACCTTTGACTGATCTATAACAAGCGACATCGTTACAACATCACCAAATTGCTCATTTAAACGGCCAAACTCTTCTTTAACTTTTTGAGCAACTTCTAATGGATTTGCATCTGTTGTTTTACGAATGGCAATTAAGGTTCCAGGCTTTCCTTCTATGTGTTGACGAAAATTATCTTTTTGAACATCCAATTTAACGTTGGCAATATGTTTTAATAAAATGTCTTGATCTTGGTGATTTCTAATCACAATCGTTTCAAAATCTTCAGGTGTCTTTGGCGCAAGATCAAAAGTGATAGGGATTTGCTCTTGAAACTTACCTGCGGGAAGAGGAATATGTGCTTTTTCAAAGGCCACCATCACATCATGGCAACTAAGCCCAAAAGTTTTCATCTTATTGCTGTCCAATGTTACTGACATTGTATAGGGCTGTCCCCATAGCTCAACAATGGCCACACCACTTAAGCTTCGAAATGGATTTTTGAGATTCATATTGGCAAAATGCGAAAGCTCAGCTGCATTCATGGTTGAAGAAAACAGAGAAATCCCAATAAAAGGCCAATCTTCGCTATTACCAGACCGTCTGATTGTTGGCTCTTTTACTCCTTCCGGCAAACGATCGCGACTTAGCATCAAAGCATCCCGTGCCAATGTCATTGCATGGTCAACAGAAACCCCTTCTTTGAATTTTAAAGTGATAATGCTTTGGCCTGTCATACTACTTGAAGTCATAGATTTCAATCCTTTAACATCTGCAAGCAGATCTTCTAATGGATTGGTAATTGAAACTTCAACAAGCTCGGCACTCGCATTGGGATAGTGGGTGTGAACACTTAACTCTGATTTTTCGATATATGGATATTCACTTATGGGTAAAAGCTGCCAGCACAGAATACCGGCAAGAAAAATAAGACAATTCAAAACCGTACTGAAAACTGGATGACGGATGAAAAACGAAATCATTTTTTAAACTGACTTTTTAAAGGGTCATAAACCTCAACATCTATCCCATCATATAAACGATTCTGTCCTCTCCAAATGACTTGATCATTTTCATGGAGTCCTTCCGAAATTTCAATTTTATCTTTTTGGCGCACCCCAAGCTTAACAAGCGTCCTCTTTGCTTTATTCTCTTTGACCACATAAACGTAAGTTTTTTGGTTTTGAATAAAAACTGCTTCATAGGGAATGACAAAAGCATTCGGTATTTCTTTAACAACCAAATCCACATCGATTGATGTGCCAATAATGTATTTTGATTTATACTCCTCTGGCAGCTCAATCAAAGCCGATGCCATATGCGTTTCAGGATCTATCACTTTTTTAAAATGAGACAGAGGGAGTATTTGATCATCAATCAACGCATTTGGACTATCGGAAAGAGTTTCCAATATCCCTTCAGAAATGTTGATTTCAATAATCACGCCACTGGGATCATACAAGGAAACAATAGTCTCGTCTTTTTTAAGGTAGGCCCCTTCTCTAAATTTATACGTTCCTAAAAATCCATCGAAAGAGGCAATTAAGAGGGCTTTTTCTATATCCTGCTTTCCCTTTACCGCCTGCTTTTCAGCCTCTAGCCATTCAATTTGCTTTTTTTCAACGGTTGCTTGACTTGCTGAATTTTTCGTTTCAAGAGTTTTCAAACGCTCATACTGAATCTTTGCAATACGGGCTTTTTCAAGAAGAATGTCATATTGCTTAGAGAGCTGAGTGTCATCAATTTCAGCTATTATGGTTCCTTTACTAACATTTGCTCCTGAAGGAGTATGAATTTTTAAATGTCCATTCACCTTTGCGCTATAAATAGCTTCTTGCTTTGCCCGCACTGTTCCAATCAAACGAGTCACAGCTCGAATCGGCTCTTGTTTTACTAGGATAACTTCAACATTTCGAGGCGTCTCTTCTGCATGTTGAGCTGAAAAGAAATGACTCACTTTTAAAGATAAAAAGATTGCAAGGACAAATAATAAAGATCCGAGAGAAAAAATTACTTTTCTCCTATTGGCAAAATCAAGCAAAGATGAGGCTAAAGATAATTTCATCTTAATGTCAACGCATTATAGAGTACATTTGGTACATATTTCCTCAAGCTACACTACGCAGCCATCTTTGCCAACAGCAATGACTCTATAATTTATCTAAAAATTAATAGATTTTTAACTAAATTTATGCCCTACTAAATGTG
>JAIEMR010000108.1 GCA_019751935.1 Alphaproteobacteria bacterium | reverse complement strand
CCTTTCACTTTAGAGAGCGATAACTTTATGACTATTATTATGCCAATTATGATTTAAAAACAGTAAAAGCGGAGAAAATATGAATACTTATGGTGCAGACAATATTAAAGTTTTAAAAGGTCTTGATGCGGTTCGCAAACGTCCCGGTATGTATATCGGTGATACGGATGATGGAACCGGTCTTCACCATATGGTCTATGAGGTTGTCGATAACGCAATCGACGAAGCCTTGGCAGGGCACTGTGATCTTGTTACCGTCACTATCGAAGCTGATGGTTCCGTTTCCGTAACGGATAATGGTCGCGGTATCCCTGTTGATATCCACCAAGAAATGGGCGTTTCTGCTGCTGAAGTGATTATGACGCAGCTTCATGCCGGTGGTAAGTTCGATCAAAACTCTTATAAAGTTTCTGGTGGTCTTCATGGTGTGGGTGTTTCGGTTGTAAACGCCTTATCAGAAACATTAGATTTGGAAATCTGGCGAAATGGAAAACACTATGCAATGCGTTTTTCGCATGGTGTTCCAGACGGACCTTTGGCAGAGATCGGAGAGGCTAATGGAAAAAAAGGTACAAGAGTACGCTTTATGCCATCTGCTGAAACGTTTACAAATGTTGAATTTGATAGAGCAACCATTGAACATCGCTTACGCGAACTCGCCTTTTTGAATTCTGGCGTTCATATTCTTTTAAAAGATGAAAGACCTGATTCCATTTATGAGGTTTCGCTTCATTACGAAGGTGGTCTTAAGGAATTCGTAAAATATCTAGATCGCGGGAAAACAGCCCTTCACTCTGACCCAATTGTAACTCGCACAGTTTCTGATGCGATTACCGTTGAAGTCGCTATGGAATGGACAGACAGCTATCACGAAACAATGCTTTGCTTTACCAACAACATTCCTCAAAGGGATGGCGGAACTCACTTGGCTGGTTTCAGGGGCGCATTGACTAGAACCATTGGTGCGTATGTAGCGGAATCCTCCCAAGGGAAAAAAGATTTAGGAAAAAAAGACTCTCCTAAAAAGGACTTAAAGTTATCTCTTACCGGCGAAGATGCCAGAGAAGGTTTAAGCTGCGTTCTTTCTATCAAAGTTCCAGATCCTAAATTTTCCTCACAAACAAAAGACAAATTGGTTTCATCTGAAGTTAGACCCGTTGTTGAAAATGCAGTTGCTGAAGCTTTAAACCAATGGCTTGAAGAAAATCCTTCTCAAGCTAGGATTATCGTCGCAAAGGTTTTAGAAGCAGCCTCCGCCCGTGAAGCAGCGAGACGCGCCCGTGAATTAACGCGTCGTAAAGGTGCCCTTGACTTAGCGTCTCTTCCTGGAAAATTGGCAGACTGCCAAGAGAGAGATCCTTCTTTAAGCGAAATCTTTATTGTTGAGGGAGATTCTGCAGGCGGCTCAGCAAAACAAGCTCGTAATCGCCGTTTCCAAGCCATCCTTCCCATCAAAGGAAAAATCTTGAACGTAGAACGTGCACGCTTTGATAAAATGCTAGCTTCTGCAGAAATTGGTACACTCATTACAGCGCTTGGGACAGGTATTGGACCAGAGGAATTTTCTGCTGATAAAGCCCGTTATCACAAAATTATTATTATGACCGACGCGGACGTTGACGGCAGTCACATTAGAACGCTATTGCTCACCTTTTTCTATCGTCAAATGCGCGCTCTGATTGAAAAAGGATATTTGTATATAGCCCAGCCACCCTTGTATCGCGTCAAAAAAGGTCACTCCGAAGTTTATCTAAAAGATGATAAAGCACTAGAAGTTTATTTATTAGAGGCCTCAACTGCTGAAGGCAAACTAACCACGGATTCAGGCACTATGATTACTGGGGCTGACCTAAGAAGATTAGGTGATATCGTGATGAGAGCTTATCATGCAATTGCAGCGCTAAGCCGCCGTTTGAATAACCCGTATGTTATTGAACAGCTTTTGTTTTCTGGATATTTTGAAAACCCAACTGGGACAGCGGCTGAAACAATTCAAAACCGTCTACAAAGTTTTGAAAAGACAAAAGCCAAATGGCAAGTTAAGTTATCTGGAGTTGGTCTTGTAATCGAAAAAAGTATTTCAGGTGTTAATGAAAGCTGGATTACTGACGAAGCTTTTCTTATGATGCCAGAAATAAAATCTCTTAATCACTTAAAAGCTCAACTTGTGGAAGTATTCGATAAGCCATGCACATTTGAAGGATCGGGAAGAAACGAGACCCCTCAAACAATTTTGGGACCAACTAGGCTTGCTGAGCTCTTTTTAGAAAATGGTCGAAGAGGAACTGCTATTAATCGCTATAAAGGTCTCGGTGAAATGAACCCTGATCAATTATGGCAAACAACTTTGGACCCAGAAGTCAGAACTCTTTTACAGGTAAAACTCAATCATATAGAAGAGGCAGAAGAAATTTTTTCAACTCTTATGGGAGATGTGGTTGAACCAAGACGTGAGTTTATTCAAACAAACGCCTTGAAGGTTGTAAATCTGGATACTTAAAAAGGCATAACGAAGTATCCTTAAATGAAGCTTTACGCAGAAAAAAGAGCAAAACCCAAAAAGGTTCCGAAAAAAAAGGAGCCTAAAGCCAAAAAAATAAAGAAAGGCCCTACTTTCTTAGGACGTATCTTTAGATTATTCCTAATGCTGGGAATATGGGGACTGATCGTTCTTGGGCTTTCTGTTTTATGGTTTAGCCATGATCTTCCGGATCTTAAAAATCTGCAAGCCAACATCAGAAAACCAAGCGTTACCATTCAAACAGAAGACGGTGTCATTATAGGAACCTATGGAGACCTATATGAAGACATGATCAAAGTTCAAGATCTGCCCCCCTATGTGCCTCAAGCTTTGATGGCTGTTGAAGATCGTCGTTTCTATAGTCATTTTGGTGTGGATATTATTGGACTTGTCAGAGCCGCATATACAAACTATCGCGCCCATCGTGTTGTTCAGGGAGGATCAACTTTAACTCAGCAGCTTGCTAAAAATATCCTTTTTACCCAAGGGTCATTTTCAGTAAATGACAGATCCTATAAACGAAAAATTCAAGAAGTTCTCTTAGCCGTTTGGTTGGAATGGAAATTCACAAAAGATCAAATCTTAACCATGTACTTAAATAGAGTCTATTTTGGTTCTGGCACCTATGGAATTGACGCTGCTGCAAGAAAATATTTTAATAAATCCGCCAAAAACTTAACTGTGTTTGAAGCTGCTGTTGTAGCTGGGCTTTTAAAAGCCCCTTCTAAATATTCACCTGCTCAGCATCCCAAACGTGCAGCAGCAAGAGGAAAATTAGTCTTAGAGACGATGGTTGAAGCTGGATTTTTGAAAGACTATAAACCTTATTTGGACCAAGGTGTCAAAGAGCTTACAGCAACAACTCTTAAACAAAATCAAGGAGCCAAATATTTTGCAGATTGGGTTTACGAGACCATTCCAAGCATCATAGGTCCTATTGATAAAGATATAATTGTTGTCACAACTTTGGATATTGATACTCAGCTTCATGCGGAAAAAATAGCCCTAGAACATCTAGAAACCATGGGTAAAGAATTAAAAACGTCAGAGGTTTCTTTTGTTGCCATGACCCCAAACGGTGCTATTCGTTCTATGGTTGGTGGCAAAAGTTATGGATCCAGTCAATTTAACCGCGTCACCCAGGCTGTTCGTCAGCCAGGATCTGCGTTTAAAACCTTTATTTATTTAGGTGCCCTTGAATCAGGAATGACACCAGAAACAATGATTGATGACAGTCCTTTTTCAAGAGGCAATTGGCATCCAAGCAATTTTAAATGGAAAAGTGTTGGAATGGTGACATTAAAGGAAGCGTTGGCACGCTCTATTAATAGCGTTTCTATTAGACTTACCGAACAAATTGGCCCAAGAAAAGTTGCTGAAGTTGCAAAGCGTCTAGGTGTTACCAGCACTCTTAATAATGATTTAACCATATCACTTGGAACAGGTGAAGCTACACTGCTTGAATTAACAACAGCATATGCAACATTTGCAAACCAAGGAAGAGCTGTTTGGCCCTATGGAATTTTAGAAATCAAAGATAAAAGCGGTCACATTTTATATAAACATGAAAACACCCCAGGAAAATCAATCATAGGAAGCGCAGCTTTGCAAGGCATGCGGGAAATGCTAAGAGGCGTTATTGAGTTTGGAAGTGGGCGCGCCGCTAACGTTGACCCTACAGTTGCTGGAAAAACAGGTAGTAATGGTGATATTGATGCCTGGTTCTTTGGCTATAAAGAAACCCCATCAGAAAATAGCGAACCGATTGTTGTTGGCGTATGGACAGGTAATGATAATAACCGTCCTATGGCAAAAATCTCAACAGGCAGCAGAATGCCGACCCGAATAGCAGGAGCTTTTTTCAAACAAACCCCAATCAAACATCAGGTGAGAAGCGGAAATAAATCCCCTGTAACCTTGGATGATTATTTAAAAGGGCTTTAAAACTATACTCGAGACATTTTAAATTCCTGAATTGTCACGATTTCGTTTTCGAGATGAAGATAAGAACTAAGTCATTCTGATGACATCGATTTTAGACTAGAAATTTGCTTCTTTAACATCGCATTTTCCATCATCAATTGCCTCCTTGAATGTGTAGAGGCGGCCAATACCCTTAAAAGTCTTGCTGTCTTTTCTGGATCCTTAAATTCAGAAGCATCAAAAAAATTCAAACCTCGTGCTTCTTCCAAATCGTCAAGACTATCAAATTCTCTATCCTCCACAGCTTTGATTAAGCCTTGATAAAAACTAACCGCAACTTCTTGCTCAGGTGTTAACCTAAATGCAGCTGCAGCATCAGCAACAGCTTTATCCCGCTCTTCCCTTAATGCAGCTTTCTTTGCTTTGTACAGAGCTCTTGGGATAGGAGTTGTAAATAATCTTTCAATAACAGTCAAATCATGATTTGACTTACCTCCCCTGAACTTTTGTGCCTCAGCAAAAATATTAAAATATTCAGTCACTATCTCTGATGGATTAGAACCTTTAACATAATTCATTTTGTAGATGTCGAGTGCTTCCAATGCAGAAAAAATCTCTTGTAATGAATTATACCTAGATACATTCACAGCACCAGCAGCGCTTTTTGCCCCTGCTGCCCTTAAGCGGTTTAATAATTGATACATAGGATTAGATTCAATAACACTATAAGGGTTTGGAGAAACTACATCCGCTAAGGACCTAATAAAACTAGCTGGAATACCAAGATCTGGCTCCCAAAACAAATACTTAAATTTATCTGATTTTAAGCTAGGAGCTTTTTTTAATGCGGCAACAGCGTTATCAATATTACGATCTTCGGCTGCATCAATTATGGGAGAAAAGGCTGTTTGAACACCTTTAAGAAGTTTTTGTACATTCAGGTCAAAAAAATCCTCCGGATTTGCCGTCATAATCCCCTTAAAGGTATACGGATCTACAGTAATTGCGTCTCCACCCCAAACATCAAAACCAAGTGCCACATGCATCTGTTCTACACTAGCACTTGTAGAAACTTTTATATCTTTGCCAAAATCAATTAATGAAGACGCCACCACTACCCCACATAATGTTGTTGAGAGCAGCGCTGCTGCCGCAATTTTGATAAGTGTATTCATTGTTTTTCCTTTCAAATCTATAAAGTTATGTAATGCTTTCTTGTAAATGCTATTCATCCAAATAAGCCAAGACAAGAAAATTTAAATGGAAAATACGGCTTATACAGTGTGCAATTTTGATAACTGAGAATAAATGCGATAGAGCGAAAACGTGGCTGCATGGATCCTATGATCGCACCTCGCTTGTCATAGGAAAATTATGTACATCACCTTAGCAAAGGGATGGATCTGCCAGAGGCAAGCTCATCATAGGATGGTATATGGAAAAAAGGCGATTTACCTTTACTGGCCTCACTGCTATTTTCAGTGCCTGACATCGCAACTCCAAACAAAAATAATGCATGCTCGACACTGGTTGCATTAAGCTTTTGCCTTATATTACGCAGGTGAAAAACCACAGTTGCCTCAGAAATTGCTAAATTCCCAGCAACGACTTTAATTGGCTTTCCTTGAGCTTTTAAAACCATAACCTCATATTCTCTTCTCGTTAATGAACTTAAAGATTGTTTAGACTGAAGTTCACTTTTCACATTCCAATAAATATGACCAGCAAACGAAAGTGCATGAACCATTTCAGGATGAGGGCTTGTTGTATCCAAAATTGTAAGATAGCTTTGATCATTTTGCCCTAATACCAAAGGGATTGTTGTCCCTCTTACAACTCCATAATCATGGGCTTGATGAAAAAGCTGATTTTGAAGAAGCGTTAGATTATCAAAAGCTTCAATATCCCAACTAAAAGGCAAAATCATTTTCCCCCAAGGGAAAACAGGATCTATCAGATAATACTTGTTCTTAACATAATGGTTTATCCACTCAGGTGGATAGGTTTCAAAGAAATCAACTTTTTGTGAAGTTGAAATTTTTACAATGGAAAAGCGATCCGTAGAATAATGATGGAATATCTCGACAAACCGTTGATTTAACTCATCAACAGATGTACTTTCCTTCAATATTCCAAGCCAGTTCTCAGCTTGATGACGCTCTACCACTCGCAAAACCTCTTACCTAAAAAGTAGTTTCCACAATAGGTTTGCAATGATTTTGATAAAAAATCAAGCTATAAATAGGAATTCTTAAACTTTATGCTCGAAATAATCCATTCAATAAAAGTTAATATTTTTTTAAATAAAAAATGTATATATAAATATGCCTATTTTTTAAAAACAATATAAACTCTTGATAATGTGAAAATAAAAAAAGGGAAAAGCTTGCGCCCCTCCCCTTATAAAAGAAACCTCTAATTAGGAGCGACGATTTACAGCGTCTTTTAAGTCTTTTCCAGCTTTAAATACCGCGCGTGTTGAAGCTGGGATTTTTATCTTCTCACCAGTTCTTGGGTTGCGACCTTCTCTTGCTGCACTTTTCTGTGTTGAGAATGAACCAAAACCAATAAGACGCACTTCTTCACCTTTTTTAAGAGAAGATGTCATTCCAGCAAATACCGCTTCTACTGCCTTTTGAGAATCTGTCTTTGTTAACTTTGTAGCTTTTGCAACATAAGATACAAGATCTGCTTTACCTAGAGCCATTACCGTATTCCTTTCACTGTTTACGAAATAATATTTATTTTAAAAGGAAAAAAACTGGAAAGCAAAACAGATAGCGCTGTAATAACAATAAATTTTATAGCCTATGGTAGTAAAAATACAACACAACTCTAAAATAAAGAACAATTGGTTGAAATTTTAAAAAAATCCATTTATTGAGCGTCTCACCTATTTTCCCTCTTTATCTCAATCCACCCACCTTTAATTCTTTTCAGATAACAACCACCTGCTGTGGCTCCCACAAAAGCTGGATTTACTAGTTTTTGATAGAGAAGTTCTAGGCTTTCATAAGGCAGAGGATAAGAATGCCCCCCAAGCTCCAGTAAAATATTTCTAAGTAAGCGATAAGCCATTTCCTTATGAAGGGTTTTAAAAGTTGCAAGGTGAATACACCTATTATCTTTGACACATTCAGCAACTGCAATTTGAAGTTGTTGCTCAAGATAATTTTCTGTTAGCTGAAATCGCTTTCGAACCCCATCAATAGTTTCTGGGGTTAACCCTTCTTCAGATAAAACGGGAAGCAATTTGCGCATGCGTATCCGTGCATACTCAAGCTTGTGATTACTAGGATCTTCAAGAAAAGGTTGATTAAACCTTTCTAGTGTTTTCTCAAGACGCTCGGGTAACATCTCTAATAAAGGTCTTATAAGACGAAGGCCGTTTAATTTGCTCTCTGACTTTATACCACAAAGACCCGTTATGCCTGACCCTTTACTAAGGCGCATTAAAAACGTTTCCCATTGATCCTGTAAATGATGCGCCGTCAAAAGGGTTGTTATTTGCTTTAAAGAACACCAATTTGAAAGTAATTCATAACGAGCGCCTCTTGCCTTTTGTTGAAGCGCTGAGGTTATGTCTGAATGCTGCCAGACAAGGGTATGATGCTCAATATCCCGGGCCTCAAGCCACTCGTGTACTAAAAGAGCCTCTTTAGCTGACTCTTCCCTTAACCGGTGATCAACCGTAATGCCTATAACCTTTATTCCTCGTGGTGCAGCCCACTCATTCATCAACAAAGTTAAAGCTAAACTATCAGCGCCGCCTGATACCGCAACAACGACAGAATCTTTTAGAGCATAAGGTTCAATCAGCTTGTCAAACTCATCAGCTGAAAAAGACGTCATAGATGTAGAAATTTTTCGGCTTCTAATGCTGCCATGCACCCCTGCCCGGCCGCAGTCACAGCTTGACGGAAAATTTTATCTTGTACATCACCCGCAGCAAACACCCCAGGCACATTCGTTGCAGTACTTCCTGGTTTAGCTAGAATATACCCTTCATGATCTGTATCAATTTGCCCTTTAAAAATATCACTCATGGGTGTATGACCAATTGCCACAAACAAACCATCTACATCCAATTGACTAACATCACCTGTCTTTTGATTAATAAGAGATAACCCAGTCACACTTTTTGGGTTTTCAGTTCCTAAAATTTCATTCACTGCACTGTCCCATATGACAGAAATCTTAGGATTTTTAAATAATCTGTCTTGAGCAATTTTTTCAGCTCTCAAACTGTCTCGGCGATGAATCAGCGTAACGTGACTTGCAAAGTTTGTTAGAAAAATTGCTTCTTCAACGGCAGTATTACCCCCACCAACAATAGCAACACTTTTATCTTTAAAGAAAAACCCATCGCATGTGGCGCAGGCTGAAACTCCAAACCCTCTGTATTTTTCTTCAGTTGGAATGCCAAGCCATTTTGCCTGGGCCCCTGTTGCAATAATGACCGTATCAGCTGTGTAGAGTGTGCCACTATCAGACCAACACTGAAAAGGTCTTTGGCTAAAATCAACCTTTTCAATAAGCTCTTCTACCATTTGTGTTCCCACATGCTCAGCTTGAGCGCGCATCTCCTCCATAAGCCAAGGCCCTTGTATAGTCTCTCTAAAGCCAGGATAATTTTCAACGTCTGTTGTAATCGTCAATTGCCCACCAGGCTGAAGCCCTAATAACTGAGTGGGATTTAGATTCGCGCGCGCTGCATAGATAGCAGCTGTATATCCAGCTGGACCACCGCCAATAATTAATACTTTTGTATGTTTCGTTTGCATATGAACTATTACATCTTTATTTAATCTTTTTATGAATATAGGCTGTTTTTAAGGTCCGGGGCAATCCTGTTAAGATCTAAAAACTACTCATTTTAATAAATGCTTAATCTTTAAGCATTATTATTAGTCTATACAATTTCTTAAAAAGTAATTTGCATGGCCTTCACTAAAGTTTTCTTGATTTTAGCTTTTGCTTTTTTTGCAGAATCCGCCTTGGCTGGCAAAGCATACGATACACTCATCAGTCTTCATAATCAAAAAATCAAAGAAACATCGCCTGAAATAGTAGCTTCCCTTAACAACCAAATTCATGGGATTTTAGGGGGATCAATGGGGCTTTCTCAAAGGATTCTTAAAGAGGCTGAAAAAACAAATACAGCATACATTGCTATTCATGCAGCCCTTACTACGGAAGGAACCGCAGAAGACATTCTTTTACAAAAGGTATTTACTGACGCTAATTTAAGATACCTAGCCTCACCAAATCCAAAAATTATCATACATTATGTTAAGTTAGCTATTCTCTACATTGCAACTCAAACTGTAAGAGAGGCAACATCTGAGGATATTTTTAAGTCATCGATACTGGGAAAAACTGTAACATTAGCTGATTCTAAAAAATTACCACCCAGTTTGAAAACAGCTTTGAAAAGTGTCACAGAAAATGAAATAACAAATACATTACAGCGCTTAGACTTTGGAAATATCCATCGTTATATAAGAAGACAAATCCATAAAAAGTGGAGAGGAGAAGCAGAAATAGAGCTTAGTGGAAGTTCCTCTCCCTCCATAGAAATAAAAGAATGCCATCTAGGAAGAGGAAAATGTGGAGGAAAAGGGTGGCATCGCTGGAGGAACGCTCCTCCCCCTATCCCAGGAACTCTTGAACCCGAAAAGTCGTTATATCCAACTTACCCTGGAGTACCACCTTTTATAGGAAGAGGTGTGCATTTTCCTCACCATGAAAGGCATCATGGCCCTCGTGAGCATCATCACGGAAGCCCGAGACATCCTCCTCATCCTCACGGAAGCCACCATCATGGACATGGCCATCACCACGGCCCTCTGCCGCCGGGTATGGTGCCGCATTCTGGACATCCGGGGCCTGGAGGATTCCATGGCCGTTGGGAAAAAACATGGCTTAATCAGTTTTCTTTGCCAACTGCCTCTATAGGGGCAGAAGATGAAGATGAATAAATTTAGATAAACCTAACTATCGGAGTCCATATCTTCCAAAACTTGCGCTCTGTGATTCCAGGTCAGAGCAAAGAAAACAGCACTTAGCACTGCAGAAACAGCAACCATTAAGAATGCGTAATCCCAACCGGAATAGTCAACAATAGCTCCAATCCCAACACCAGTAATCGCTGTTCCTAAGTAACCAAAAGTCCCCGTCAGTCCCGAAGCAGCGCCGGCCGCTTTTTTAGAGGCAAAATCAGTTGCAGCAACTCCAACTAAAATTTGAGGGCCGGATACCAAAAATCCAATAGCGACCATACCAACAAAATGAAGTGAAATGTATCCTGCCGGTACTTTCCATAAAAAGACAACGCACAAAGCTAATATGAGCATAAATATAGCGCCCACTTGCCCACGATGGCCTTCAAAGACCTTGTCCGAAAGATATCCCGCAGCAATCCCACCAAACATACCAGCAATATCAAAACCGGCAGCTTGCCATCCGGCTAAGTGCAAGGAGCTTCCTTTAAATTCGCGCAAAAATGTAGGTGCCCAGTTAAAAACAGCCATTCGAACAATATACAAAAAGAAATTTGCCCAGCAAACATACCAAACCAACTTATTTTTCATGACCTTTTCGATCAGAATTTGGCGCATCGATAGATGTTCTTCTTCCTCTATATGAACACCACGCGTTAGTCCTTGATGCTCTTCAATAGGCGGCAGGCCTAAAGACTGAGGTGTATCTCTCAAGCGGTTAAATAAAAAGACGGCAAGAAAAATACAAATAATACCGGGAATATAAAAAGCGAAACGCCAACCGTAATGTTCAATCAAGAATCCAGCCATTACAAGAATAATAGCACCTCCAATTTGCTGCGAGGTATTCCATACAGCCCATTTGGTAGCCAATTCTCTCGGACTAAACCAATGCGTTA
>JAIEMR010000072.1 GCA_019751935.1 Alphaproteobacteria bacterium | reverse complement strand
ACGTTTATGAAAACCGGCATTTTCAGACTTTGCTTGACCACCTGTGTGTCCAAGTTCAACATATCCATGATGTCCAAGCTGCTCGGCTCTGACTTGACCGCCTTTACGACCCATCGCCACGTATCCGTCATGGCCAAGCTGCTCTGCACGAGCTTCTCCACCTTTATGACCAAGCTTAACATATCCATCATGGCCAAGCTGCTCTGCGCGAGCCTGACCGCCTTTCCTAGCAATCTTGACAACTCTGTCATGAGACATAGAAGCAAAACCTCTACCTGAGACTCCGTCGCTTTTTCGTACGAAAACGTTGTCTTTTTGAGCCACTAAATTTTTCCGCAGTGCATTTCGTTTTTTTTGTACTGTAGTCATGATTGACCTCCAAAAAAAACACGCTAGCTTTTCTTATAATTTTACGTAGAAAATCCCACTAAGGATGCATGGACAAAATCGGGTGAGCATCTCTTGGGTGACTACCTGGGGCTGGGTGAGATCCCTTAATTGGATGTGTATCTGAATAAGGGTGCGCACCATTAAGATTTATTATTGGATGTTCTTTCATAATTAAGTCTCCTTAAATTCTACTCTCGTTTCCGATCTAGCGTATACAACAAAATTTCAACTAATCCAATTAGAATTTTAATTATATTTTCTTCTTTTTTGAAAATCTAGAAAAAACAACACAAAAAAATCATCTAAAAACAATTTATTGCCTATGCTTTTTATTCTCTATTAATCTTAAAAAGATATAAAACTACTAAAATAAATTGATTTATCAGCGTTACTCATTCTGTCCATATAATCATCATCTTCCAATAGATCATCATCTTCTTCATCTTCTAAAATGTTAGAAGGTGGTTTTTTCGGAGAACAAGCTTCATGCTCATCTTCATGATCATCTGCTTTATGGTCTTTTTGATAATCGCTAATGTTAACTATTTTGGACTCCTCAAGGTGAAAAGCGTCCTTAATGACGTAAGCTATAACCTTAGGAAAATCAAGAATCTTTGACATGGTCACTCTCCTTTCAAAATGGAGTTATATAGCACCATACTCAAACAGGATGTTCTAACATCCTCTGTATTACTCCTATTAAACCTTTGTGTAAATAGGAATAATTTTTGTTCTTTGCGCAAAGCTGGCATATACTATCTCCAGTCGATTCATAAAGGATACCAAGATCTAATGAAACAATGGATTCAATTGCCTCATATAGAAGGCGTTTGTTCAAGGCAAGCTCATGCTGATTTTCCTAAAAAACCAGATGGTAAAGCCTTTTATGAAAGAGAACTAGGTAAAGAAGGTTTTTTTGGCTCCTCTTCTCATATGATTCACAAACATGCGCCCACAGCTTGGACGAATTGGGAGGGCCCCTTAAAACCAAGGGCTTTTGATTTAACAAAGCTAAAAGATGAAAATACCATGCCATGGGATACTGCTCCCTTCTTGTCTAATAATTTTACCGAGATTCGCTGGTGGAATTTAAATAAGCCAATGGATAAACTGGCACGCAATGCTGATGGTGATCAGCTTTTATTTATTCATGAAGGGAATGCAGATCTCTTCTGCGATTATGGTCATCTTAAAATCACTGAAGGCGATTATATTATGCTGCCGCGCGGTACAATGTGGCGCCTTGAACCAGCGAATCCTTTAAAAATTCTGATGATTGAAGCAAGCGATAGTTCTTATCAATTACCTGAAAAAGGTATTGTTGGCCCCCATGCAATTTTTGACCCTGGCATGCTGGATGTGCCGGCGATTAATGAATGTTTTAAAACTCAGCAAAATGATAAAGATCATGAATGGCAAGTGGTTGTTAAAAGACGAAAAGCCTTAACCACAATTACATACCCCTTTAACCCATTGGACGCTTTAGGATGGCATGGCAATTTAATGCCGGTTCGCATCAATTGGCGCGATATCAGACCGCTTATGAGTCATCGTTTTCACTTGCCCCCATCAGCGCACACCACCTTTGTTGCTAACAGATTTGTGGTTTGCACCTTTTGCCCACGGCCAATTGAAACTGACCCAGGCGCCCTTAAGGTACCCTTTTATCATAACAATGATGATTTTGATGAATTCATTTTTTATCATCAAGGTCAATTTTTCAGCCGGGACAACATCCATCCTGGTATGACAACCTTGCACCCTTGTGGCTTTACGCATGGCCCGCACCCAGGGGCCTTTGCCATTGGAGCTAAGGCTGAACGCCGTGAAACCGACGAAGTTGCCGTTATGGTTGATACCCGTGACCCTCTTAATATTGCAGACCTTCCAGAAAATATTGAGTGGAAGGAATATATTCATTCTTGGAAAGGAATTACAAATCCATGAAACTAGCCAGCCTTAAAAATAATAAAAAAGACGGCGTTTTGGTTGTTGTTAGCCGCGATTTAACGCGCTGCATAGAAGTACCCTCTTACCCAACCTTGCAACAAGCCCTTGAAAATTGGACGACAGCTGAGCCAGTATTAAAAAATGACTATGAGGCACTTAACCAAAAGCAAATTGAAGGCAAACCTTTTAACCCCTCAAAGGCACATTCACCCTTGCCCCGTTCCTATCAATGGCTCGATGGCAGTGCGTATGTGAATCATGTCGAATTGGTTCGAAAAGCCCGCGGCGCTGAAATGCCAGCTAGCTTTTGGACAGACCCATTGATGTATCAGGGCGGATCTGATGCCTTTATTGGACCACGCGATCCTATTTTAGCAGCCGATGAAAGCTATGGCATTGATTTTGAATCTGAGGTTGCAGTGATTACGGATGACGTTCCTATGGGCATTAGCGCTGATAAAGCCGGATCACATATTAAATTGTTGATGCTGGTCAATGACGTTTCCCTAAGAGGCTTAATTCCAGGTGAACTTTCGAAAGGATTTGGCTTTATTCACGGAAAACCAGCCACCAGTTTTTCCCCCGTTGCGGTGACGCCTGATGAGGTGGAATGGACAGACTTTAAAGTCCCTCTTCCCCTTTATACTTATATAAATGGCAAGGAATTTGGCCGCCCAAATGCCGGCGTTGATATGACCTTTAACTTTGCCCAGTTAATTGCCCATGCAGCCAAAACGCGCGTGCTGTCAGCGGGTACTATTGTTGGGTCTGGCACTGTATCTAACAAAGATAAAAGCGCTGGCTCCTCATGCCTTGCCGAAAAACGCATGTTAGAGGTTATTGAATCCGGCGCAGCTGTGACTCCCTTTTTAAAATTTGGTGATCAGGTGAAAATCGAAATGCTAGATGCCAAAGGCCAATCCATATTTGGCGCCATTGACCAGGCTGTGAAAAAGTATCCGTAAAGTTTCATGTCTCATCTTAAATAGTATACAAACAGCTGCTTTCTAAGCTAAGAATGATTTTGCTTTTTAAAATGATCTCTGGTCATAGCATTTAATATAATAAGAATTTTGGAGTAATAATGAAGTTGTTTGTAAAAATTATCGCAACTGTGTTCCTTGCGGTTGTACTTTCAGGTATGGGTATGGCGTCTATGGATTTTAATGATCCTAATAGTATTGCTGATGATGCCAAACTTGGGGTAGTAAGGCCCCTTGTTAAAGCGGCTCCTACCAACTACCCTTATTACGAAATCACCCTAGATGCAAATTTAGTTGATGCCTTTGAAACTCTGGTGAATGGGAATCGTTTCATAGGAAATGGAAAGCAAGTTAAAAATCTATTGGAAGGATTAAAAGCACTCTACAGCGAACTGGCCGCTACTGTTGGCGGTTCGGATCATTTAAAAGAGGAATTAGATGAGCAAGAGACTCCTTTGATAGGCGTTTTTGCTCTTGATTTAACCCTGCCCCTTGCTGACTATAATAACGCTGAAAACAGAGGTGTTATTAAAAGATTTAAAAAAACCCTTGGAGAACATGGGGGACATGATGATCACCAAGGACATGGCAGCGATCATAAAGACTGCCCCATTGTGCACACTAAACTACAACCTTCAAAAAATAACGGTAAAGTTGTTCTCTGCAGGCCTTGCGGGAGCTCTGGTGATCTTACTGAATTGCTTACTTTTCTTTCCTTGACCAGAGTTGCTGTGAATGCTGAAGAGGTCAAATAGGTATAAAAGTACCGATATAAATTTACGTCATGGCAAAAAGCCGTAGGCTTTGTGGCCATCCAGAGAAATACTTATAAATCAGCATCTGAAATGTATTCTCATGGACCCTTGGGTCAAGCCCAAGGGAAACTACCTTTACTAAAAGACACCCTAGTTTTCCTATGGCAAGCGTAGCGCGACCATAGGATCCATTAGGTGGTCAGTCCAGGAAAGCGCTCTCTATGGTCCTGCTCATGGAATAACTTGATCTGTGTTCTGTTTTTTCTCTTTCCATCTCTCCCTCTCTCTCCTTCCATTTCTGTCTGTCTCTTTTAAAATTTGGAAACCTATCGATTGTGTTTCTTGTTTTCGGACTCCTTGACCCCTTAGTCCCCAAGGTTAGGGTTTTGCTCTAAGGTAAGGGGAACTGTAGTGCCCCCTTAGTACTGGAACGATCTATACCGCCGGCCTGGTGCGACTGTTTATAAGCCCAGCCACTAAGCCTACAAGGGACATTAGCAATTCACCTTGTAATAACCCGTCCTGTTTCAAACCCCGGGTTCGTTGTTTTTCAGGATCTTCGGTGCTCATGTATTTCATATACACTCCGCTCCTCAACCTTCAAACGCCTGCCCGGCTTTTTGAAACATTTTGGGTATGCAATCTTTCCTCCTTTTTATCATCCATCCAACATACACAATCGATAGGCTTTGACTCTTTTCTAAATCTTTTGTAGCGATCCAAAAGGCCTTGAAGAAGACTCTCATTTCCAGATAACATGAACTTGGATTTTAAAAACCGCGAATTTCTTATAATCCAACAGAATGGCAGAAGGAAAGAGGCGCTACTCTTTTGCCCTTGCCGAAGTGGCCTTTGACTTTGAATCATACTCGCTGGTAACACAACTTTTTGATTTTGTTTCATCAGTCTATTCGGGTCCTTGTTTATCTGTTATTTCCACTTTCAGGATAATCAAAGTTATTTCAATATGGCAAATTTTAAAAATGTCCATCGTATTTATCTAAAATTTTATGTTTATAGGTGACATACCTTTACAGTGATGACGATTATATGATTTATACTTGTTACATTGAATTCAGGTTAATTAAATTTTCAATACCCAAAGTGTTTCAAAAAACCAGGCAGGCGTTTGAGGGTCGAGGGCGAATCACGAAATAGAGTGATTCGCCAGTGTAATACTCGAGCATCGAAGATCCCGAAAAACAACGAACCCGGAATTTGAAACACGAAGAGTAAAGAAACTTTTTTATGGAAAAAAGCTGTGCTAATCTAATGAAAATATAGACATGGCTAAGTTTTCTAGAGTGTCATCACAAACCAAAATTACAGCGTCTTCCATATCAAAAGCCTTAGAAGAGGTCAAAACGGCTCTTGGCCAAGATGCAATTATTGTTGCAACTGAGGAAAGGGATGGCCAGATTACGTTGACTGCAATGCCAAAGGAGAATCTTAAGCCTTTCGTATCACTGGGAGAATCTTCTTCTGGCCCCTTATATCCTGATGCTTTGGCAGCAATTAAGGCTGTTTGTGATATTTGTGATGCTCATCAACTGGGACACGCATTTTGCGATCAATGGCTAAAAGAACTATCTCGTGACTTTTCTGTTATGCCTGTGGGAATTACGCGATCTTTGGCGGCAATTGTGCCTTTTTGCTCATCCTGGATTGAAGAAATTTCAACCAAACAACCCATTATTTTGGTAGGTCCCCCTGGATCAGGCAAAACTGTTATGCTTGCTAAAATTGCGGCTGTTTTATTATCTCAAAAAAGAAAAATTAAAGTTTTAACACTTGATACAGTTAAAGCCGGAGGAGCGCTTCAGCTGCAGTCTTATTTAGAGGCGATGAACCAAAGACTTTTGATCGGAGAATCTTATTTAAAAGCTGTTCTTGAGCGTTGTGATTCTTTGGAAAATGACGAAGTTATTTTAATTGATACGCCAGGTATCAATATAATGAATGAAGATGATCAAAATTTCCTTTATCGGTTTTCTCATGAGGTTAATTCGCCTTTAACTCTTGTTTTGGGGGCCGATATGAATCCTATAGATGCTGAGGAAATTGCTAAGAATTTTTACTTTTTTAACACCCGTTATCTTGTTACAACCAGAATGGATATGACGAAACGTTATGGTGGGTTTTTGAATGCAGCTATGGCGTGTAGTTTGCAAATCATTGCCTATAGTAACACACCCACAATTGGAGATGGACTACATTCCTTGGCGGTTGATCAGATGATTGAGTATCTGAGGCCAGTAGGGTGAAAACTCCTCACTTAACACTTCTATGCAAAACGCTCGCGTCTAAAAAGGGGATGCCAAAACTTTTGGCAGCTGCTTCGTCATGCCAAGTGTCCCCAATCATAACGCTAGTGTCTTGATTAATTACCCGGCCGTATTCTTCAAAAGCAATATCTTTCATGACAACAAACATACCAATATCTGGCTTTTTAAATTTCCCGATATAACTTTTATAACGTGGGTCTTCATGAGCTTTTTTTATAATAATTGTATTATCTGTCCGTTTGATAACAACGTAACAAGCAATTCCACCGATCATTGGGGAAAAGGCCGCGGTCTGGATGGGCAGTTCTTTCATAAGGGCTATGAATTTATCAGAAATCTTTTCAGGATCAAAGTTTTGGGCTTCACTTTCAGGTGATTTAAAGCCAGAAATAATAAAATTAAAATCAGCCTTTTCCATGGCTTCCCTTACACCAGGCAAGATAACCTTTGCTTTATCCGATGCATCGTTAGGGTTGTTAGAGCCTGTGACTGTACCATCATTATCCCAAATAAGTATTTTATGCTTCATGCAAAGCCTCTAAAGCTGGCATACATTTTAATCTTCTGGCATAGCCAGGAAAATCAGAACAATTCCAATCATCGTCATGAATATATGACTTTTTTCTTGTCCGTTCCACTTCGAAGATTGCCACATGGCAAACCATTCTCCGCCCACAGTGATAAAAGCAAAAACATAAAGAAGGAATCCTGCTGTTAAGCCTATTAGACCTAAAGGTTTAGCAGAATGGAATGAGGCTGATTTTCTATGTTTCATGAGTACGATGCTGCCCGCTAAACATAACGCAGCAGTTATAAATTCCCAAGCAATAATAATCCAATAAAATAGATGATGTGCCGAGGAATTTTGGATTGCTCTGCTCATTAGGGAGCAGGATTGAAACGTTGTATCCATACTCAGAACATGTTGAACGTAGGAAAAGTTACTTTGGTAATCAATAACGTTATCAAAACCTACGAGTAAAAAGAAAAGGGCAATGCTTAGCAGCATTAATATTTTGCATATTATTACTGTACTCATTGATTTTGATTTTCTAAATGTGATTCTTCCTATCTTTATCCTACTTGTTTTGCAGAGGAGCGATAAAGATTGTTTTGTTTCACATATCTGATAATTTTCGAATTTAAAAGCTTTTGAAGAATGCTTTCCTCTTGAATATGAGAACGGGCTTTTGTTGAGGAGCAGGTATATAAATCCTTTTCTATCTTTAATACCATAATGTTAGGCGGCAAAATGGATGCAAAAGGTTGTTTTGAATCGGGAACATAACGCGGTACTACAACAATTTTATCGTAAGCCATTAGATTCTTTTCATATTGTGCCCACTTTTCATAAGAATCTTGTCCTGCAACTGCATACAGTTTTCCAACAATGTGTTTTTTAACTGCATGATAATCAGCTTTTTGGCCTTCGTCTTGGATAACTAGGATGATCTTATCTTTATAATCGTGTAAGAGGATATCCATCATTTTAAATCGTTGATTGATATCGGTTGGATTATTTTTATCAGGAGCTTTGGGGTTATTTAAAACAACAATAATCTTATCGACTCCTAATTGATTTAGGGACTGAACGATGATTTCTTTGTGAGCTAAGGTGGGAGGATCAAAGTATCCCCAATAAATGGCGTAAGTACCCTTTAATTGACCGAGATTTGACAAGGTAAGAGGTTGTAGTCTTTGCTTTTTGGGGACTTCTTTTAAAGAGGAAGCATAAGCAGGACCGTGCCCCCCAAGCATTGTTGAAAAGCTTAAAATCAAACTCAATGAACAGGAAACAGGTAGAGAGAAAAAAACTCTTTTCATAAATAGATTGTCCTTGCATGAGTTTTAAAAGGCTTTTGTAAAGTTCATAAGGCAGCCATAATTTCATTTATAAAGGAATTTTTTCTCTAAAAATAGGGCATTTCAAGAAGATTTATTTCAACCAAGAAAAGTCTTCTATGTAATAACTGCCATCACGGCCAAAATAAACAATCTTTTTGGTGTGTAGGTAAACTTCGTAATTACAACTGCCTGAGGCCATTATCCCACGCAAATATGCTGGATAATCAATTTTATATTGCCGAATATTTGTAATTGTATTTTTTAATGCGGATAGATCAAAAATCTTGGGGATTTCAGGTATATCGGAAAAAGAAAACGGTGTTCTGTAATATTCTCCATCATTACCATAGGTGACTCTGTGAAAAGTGACTAAGTCAACGATGTAGCGTTCCACGCCAGCTGCTGATAGTCTTATAGCTATTTCCGAAAGAGTGATTTTTCCTACCAAAGATAGGACCATGCATTCGTTAATCTGGTTTATATCCATATTTTTCTCTTTTATACGCTTTGTCCAGGCAGTCTTTTTCTCGTAATATTTCCCCAGGCATAATCACATAAAAGCCATTTTGATTTTCCAAATACTTACTTTTTTTACTCAACGTATTTTTGATTAAAACGGAATCATTTTTATTGGTCTATTTGGGGCATACTATAAATTTTTAAAGATTGTCGAATGGTAATTATTATTTAACCATCAGTTTTATAATTGGATACGTCCCCAAATGTCAACATAGTTTTACTATGTGAGTGTAAAATAATTACATTTATATAGAAAAAAATTATTAGTATTTATAATTAAATAGGTTGTTTTGATACAATAGTGTCTTTTGTTAGATCTTAAATGATCGATCCCTTTGGTGCTCACTCCACTGAGTTAGGGTTTTTTGGGTCCTAGTTTTTAAATAACTCAGCAAATCTATTTTTATTTGTCTCAAGGTTTTCTAATACATTTTCAGAATTGAAGTGCATTATTTTTTTCTCCCAAGGATGTAATCCTTTTATGGGCATATACCCAAGATTTTTAGCGATTTCTTGTCCTTCATCGCTTAAGACAAACTCAACAAACTTTTTTGCTTGGGGTTTATAATTTTCATCTTTCTTTTTAATAAGAGCAATTGGCTCGGTTATGGTAATAATGCCTTCTTCGGGATAAATAAAATCAATGGGCGAACCTTTATGCTTAGCATTAAAAGCCATAAAATCAACCACGATCCCTACCATCTTTTTGCCACTTGCAACAGCTTCAACAACAGACGCATTTCCATCTACAATCGTTATGTTATTTGATTTAAGTTTTGTATAAAAATCCCAACCGAATTTTGGATTTTCTATAAAAATACCTAACATTAAAGCGGCTGCGCCTGAATAAAAAGGACTTGGCATGACAATTTTGTCTTTGAATTC
This sequence comes from Alphaproteobacteria bacterium, assembly GCA_019751935.1. GTDB lineage: Bacteria > Pseudomonadota > Alphaproteobacteria > Paracaedibacterales > CAIULA01 > CAIULA01. Next base: position 1,770 of record JAIEMR010000072.1, on the reverse strand, counting down.
AGGTTTATTTAAGTCCGCAAAAGATGTGGGTTTTGAGGCTAGATTCTTATTGAAAACCAAGCCAATGCTAATTCGTTTTGTGCCGCAATAGGTTTTATCAAAATCATAAAACGCTCTTAAATCTTCAGCAATTTGAACCCCATCCAAAGAGCCCAAAAGTCTTTTTCGTTTTAAATTTTCCATGGCTACAGTGTCAGAAATCATAATGACATCTGCTTCGATGTTACCGTTTTTAGCCTCTAGCAGAAATCTATTAATGACCTCGGTTGTCCCAGATCTAAAGACTTCAACATGAATATCAGGATTTTTCTTTTGAAATGCATTAATAAGGACAACAATGTCTTTGTTGTGTTGAGAAGTGTAGAGAATAATGTTTTCTTTTTTCTTTTCACAAGCCCCCAACGATAAAAGGCAAATGCAAAAGAGGAAGAATTTTTTCATGATTGTTTTTGATGTGCTGTTAAACATTGGCGTATCCATAGACGAGTTAGTTTTTCTTGTAAAGAGTTTTGCGAGAGCCGTTTGTTTAAACATTCAAAATCTACTTGATCAAGGAGTTGATCCTGATTCGCACAAGAGTAAACAATCTTTTCTTCGCCTGTAACGGGATCTTTATGAATCTGCAGACACTGGGCGCAGATTTCTTTCATCATGCATTGCATAGGGGAATTGATGCTGCCAATAGCAATGTGTTTTGGGTTTAAATAAGGGCTAAGGGCTGTATGACGAGCTTTGGTAATCGCTGCCATCATACGATCGGATCCTATCACAATCAGGCGATTGACTTCATTTAAGGAAATCTGCCGATTGCCAAGTTCACCTTTTGCGTAAGCCTCTATGGCATTTACGATATTTCCTACATAACGAAGGTCTTGTGATCGGCTAGGTGTAAAACCGGGTGTTTCGTCACTACACCAAATGATTTGGCTCGCAGCTTCTTCAATTTCTGTAACCTTGTAACGGTCTTGCAGCTTTTTGTAGCCCGCAAAATAAAGGACTTTGCACCCTTTTGCCTTAAGGCTTTGCCCTATGGAAAACAGAACCGCATTCCCAAGCCCGCCGCCTACTAACAAAACAGTCTCATTTGCTGGAATTTCAGTAGGCTCGCCTGTCGGTCCCATCAGCACCACAGGTTCTCCTGGTTTTAATAGCTGACAAAGGTCTGAGGAGCCGCCCATTTCTAGCACAATTGTTGAAAGAAGGCCTTTGGCAGGGTCAACAGAGGCACCTGTTAAAGCAATCCCCTCCATTGCAAGGCGTGTTTTGTTGACAATTGGGGCTAAGCTTTCAAAGTTTTGAAGGCGATAGAACTGGCCTGGTTTAAAGGCTTTGGCTGCCAAGGGAGCTTTGATGACAACTTCGACAATATTTGGCGTCAAACGATGAACGGCTTCTATTTCTGCACGAAGAAGAGTATTAATATCGCTTAAAAACCCGCTTAGATCTTTTTGGCCAGCAACGCGCTGCAAAGCTTTGCTTACAATGGGATAACCTTGTTTTGCACTGCCCATGGCTTTTACCACATTCCCAGCAAAAGAAGGGTGAAGGTCGCCAAAAAAACTGACTGCTTTATTATCTTTTCCAAAGCGCATGAGAACATGCACTTCTTGTGGTTTGGAAAGGCGCTCTGGCGAAACAAATTCACCACTTTCATTGATAGCCTGAAAGGTCAGGTTTTTACCGGCTGTATTCAGGGTAATTTGATCAGGCGTATCGTAGCGAAGGTTTGTGTTGGGTTTTGTACCGGCTGCAACTAAAATACTGCGTGCA
>JAIEMR010000005.1 GCA_019751935.1 Alphaproteobacteria bacterium | reverse complement strand
AACAATTGTAGCGTTTTCAGAAACATTGAGTGTTTCTGGTTTATTCCTTGGAAGAATATTTTTTTGATCAATGGCCTGAACGTATTCTAGAATGCGAATGATCCCATGAGAAGAATATCCTTGATATTCGTTCTCTAACAAATCTCCAACAACTTTTTTAGCGACAACAAGAGGAGACTCCCGTTTTCTAAGAACATCAATACAAACATTCTTTATGATCTCCGTTTGAATTTTCACCCTCTAGCCTCCTTTATCTCAGGCGTGTGAAATATTTCTTGAGGGGTGCCTTGTCTCATTATCTTTCCAGCTTGTAGGACAAAAATACGATCTAATTTTTTAAGAGAGGAAGGCCGGTGAGAGATCAAGAGAATCGTCCTGTTTTGCTGTATGAAAGCATCCAGAATTTTATCTTCTGCTAAAAAATCTAAAGCTGAAGTTGCTTCATCAAGAATAATAATAGGAGAGTTTTTCAAGTACGCTCGTGCAAGAGCAACCCTTTGTCGTTGCCCTCCTGAAAGCTTCAAACCATCTTCTCCAATAATCGTTTCGTATCCTAATTTTAAATCGATAACAAAGGGATAACACAAACATGCCTTAGAGGCCTCTATAACTTCCTCAAAAGTTGCCTCAGGATTTCCATAATGAATGTTCTCAAAAATGGATCGATGAAATAGCGTGGCATGTTGAGGAACATAGGCAATTTGTTCTTTTAAAAACTCTTCATCCAAATCCTCTACGTCATAGCCTCCCACAAAGATTTTTCCCACATCTGGAGTTAACAACCGAAAAAGCAAATGAATCAGCGTTGTCTTTCCTGCCCCAGAGGGACCCATAACCCCTACTTTCTCGCCAGCTGCAATCGTTAAATTAAAATCATTGTAAATTTTTTTATCTTGGTCATAGCCAAAATCCACAGATTCAAAAGAAATTGTCCCAGACAAAGGTTCATTTAATTTTTTAAAACTATGATGAGGATCTTCCGATGAGCTCACTAAAAGATCAAAAGATTGTTTGGCTATGCCGAGATTCTTAACAAAAGACAAAAATTGAACAGCCGCCATCCAGGTTGATCGCCTCACATAAAAACAGGTGGCTGTAATAAAGGCAAAATCTCCTAAAGTGATAAAACCTAGCTGCCAACCAATAATCAAAAAAACAAATAGAGAAGACAACAAAAGAAAGGAAATTCCCCCTCTCCAGGAATCTGCTTTAAAAGTTATCCACTCAGCATTTTTTGCTTTTTGTAAAGTTTCTTTTTGGAAATTCTCAAACAAACTCTGATCCAGTGAATGAGAAGAGAAAGTTTTAACAATCAACGTATTTTTGAATAGATCGCCAATAAATCCCATCTGCTTACTTTCTACAAGAGCATAATCGTGCGAAGTTTGAAGAGTTGGTTTCAGAAAAATAAAGGTAATTATATTCATTCCTAAATACCAAAATAGGAAAAGACATGAGAGCAAGCTGCTAACATGATTGATTAAGACTAAAGATACACAAAACGTGATTGTAATCGGATACAAACCATAAAGAAAACTAGTCAATAATTGTTCAAATCCGTCTACAAGGCTCTTTAAAGAGGACACAATTCTGGCCGAGTGATGGGATTGAAAAAAACTGTAAGGATGAGATTCAATAATTTCTGCTGTGACTTTTCTGATTTCTTCTTTTAACTTTGGGATTGTTTCAATACAAAGATAACTCGCTATTCGCAAAGATCCTTCGACGCAAATCATTAGAAAAACGTACACAAGAATAGAATCAATCAAAGACGACTGAGCATCTTCTGGAAAAAGCACCATCTTATCAAGGCAGATCTTAATCAGGTAGGGAGCATAAGTTTCAGCGGAACACCAAATGATAGGCATCAGTATAAACAGCAAAAACCTCTTTTTTTCGGATTTGATAAACTTCCAGTAAAAAGAAAAAAGAGTTTGATGAGAAAGTTTCATTTTTGCCTTACTGGTTTTTTTGAATGGTTTTTATTGAGGACACAACTTCTTGGATATCACTTTCTTTAATATCGAGATGTACCGTAATTCGAATTGTATTCTTATCAAAAGCGAACACTCGAATTCCTTTCTCTTTAAGAAGGCGCTCGAAATCAAAAGCATCTAAAACAGGATGGTTTACCTCCATGCATATGATATTGGTTTCAATAGGTCTTACTTTAAAAAAAGAAAAAGATTTTAAAAGCTCTCCTAGTTGTTTTGCTAGACCATGGGTTTCTTTGAGTTTTTGCACATTATGATCTAATGCATAAAGACATCCTGCGGCTAAAATACCAGCTTGATGCATTCCTCCTCCTTGCTGAAACTTGTAGTACCAAGCCTCTTCTATAAAATCTTTTGATCCAGCTAGAACGGCTCCCATAGGAGCTCCCAGGCTTTTAGAAAAATCGATCCAAACAGCATCAAAGAGATGAGAATATATTTTTGCAGAAATTCCCGTTTCAACAACAGCGCTTAGCAAACGAGCGCCATCCAAATGAGTATAAGCATGATGTTTATGCGCAAGGTCACAAACATCTTTCATCGTTTCAAAAGGCCAAATTGCACCACCCCCAAAGTTTGTCGTTTGCTCTATTGAAACAACGCGCGGCACAGGGACATTGTATCCTTTATCTTGCGCTAAAATAGGTTCAACCTGAGAGGCTGTGAATATTCCTCTTTCTCCATCAATAGGATAAGAAATGGCTTGAGCCAGCCCCGCAATCATTCCAGATGATTTATGCAAAGAATGAGCTGATTTATCCAAAATAATCATATCGCCTGGTCTTTTACATAAAACCCTGTAAGAAATCCCGTTGCACATTGTACCAGAAGGCAAAAAGGTTGCGCTTTCCTTCCCCAAAAGATCACAAACTCTTTCTAAAAGATGATTCACAGTTTGATCCTCACCAGCTACCTCATTACCAACCTTAGCCTGGCACATAAAAGTACGCATTTCTTGACTAGGGTTCGTGTTCGTATCACTGAATAAATCGATTTTGAAAACCTGCTTCATTCTTTTCCTAACTTTTTTGATAAGGTTGTTTCCAATAGAACCTCTTGAATAATTTGAACAGCTTTCAGTATGTCTTTTTCGCTAATAGGGCGATGAACAACAGCTCTAACCTTTGAAGGTAACCATGGAAAAAGAAGAAGCCCTTTCTCTTGAGATCGTTTAAGAAAATTTTGGCAATCGCTACCAGACTTTGTTAATGAAAACTGCACCATATTGGTTTCAGAAGGAGTGGCTTCTAGCTTTAACTCTGAAATGCTAGCTAGTTTTTCAGCAAGAAGGGCTGCCAATACGTGATCTTGCTTTAAAGAAGGGATATTATTTTGAAGAGCATACAGAGCGGCGTTCGCATAAAGTCCCATCTGATGGACTCCGCTTCCAAGCCAAACTCTATAACGCTTAGCTTTTTCTATCGTTTCTTTTTTGCCCATCAGCATAGACCCAAAGGGCGCCCCAAGGCCTTTCGAAAAACAAACACTCAAAGTATCTGCCTGCCTGGCATATTCAGAAAAAGGTATTAAGGTCTCAACGTGGGCATTAAAAAGCCGTGCTCCATCTAAATGAAGCAGTATCCCTTTTTGTATCGCATAAGTCTTTAGCTTCTTTATATCCTCAAAGGGAAAAATCTTCCCTGCCCACCCATTAATTGTATTTTCAATTGAAACTAATTTTACTTGAGCAAAATGATGGTACCGTGGTTTTGAATCAAGAGCCTTTTCAACTTCTTCAGGCGTTAGAATACCATTTTCTGTGTGGCGAGTATTTAAAACAACCTGACAAACAGAAGCTGCAGCAGCGCTATCAAAAAAATTAATATGATAAGAATAGTCTGTAACAACCTCATCTCCTGGAGAAGTTTGACTCAAGAGTGCCAAACGATTTCCAAGCATTCCGCTTGTTACAAAAAGTGCATCTTCAACTTGAAAAAGATCTTTGCAATAGTCTTGAAGTCTATTAACGCTTCTGTCTTCACCATAAGCATCATCTCCCACCTCAGCATTAAAGATAGCTTCTCTCATGAAAGAGGTTGGCTTTGTTACAGTATCACTTCGTAAATCAATCATGTTGGTTATCAAAAATGATTATAAGGATTGGTTTGATCGTAGTTAATATGATCGTTCGTATGACTCACCCTAAGGTTAAGGGGATTCAAATAATCCTTTAAATTTTCTTCATCTTCTATCCAATGACTCATATCTGGTGCATGCTGCTTTAATGCCGAAACCCATATTGCACGCCTTGAAAGAATCCAATCCTCATCCCACGGACTATCAAAGCGAAGCTGGTCGAGAGTTCTAAATTCCAGATACCATGTATAACGCGGTGAGGAGCTTTTATTTTCTTCAGAGTAATGAACAGTTTTAACATTATGAATGATAATATCTCCAGGATCAGCGTAGAGGGGAACAAAGTCATCCTTTTGCTCTTCATAAACTTGATAAATTTCATCTTTTGTTAATGGCCCTAGTTTATGGCTCTTTGGTAAGTAATAAACAGGGTTTGGCTTTGAATCATGCAGATAAATTCCAAGGCTAAATATCTCATGATTAACAGATTGTAAAGCCAAGTCTTGATGGACTGTTACTGGAACTCCCTCATAAGGAATCTTAATAAGCATATCTTCCCACGTTGGAACAATTCGTTCTGGGGTTTCAGATAAAGAAGAGAGGATTTTTAAAATAGAGGGATGAACCAAAGCTTTGAGAAAAGCCTCATCTTTCTCAAACATATAAAGAATTTTGTGAACATGCTGGGTTTTATTAATAGTCAATAAATCATCAACATTTTTAGGAAGAGTCAAAGCTTTATCGGTCGCTTTTACAAGCTCCTTTATCTCTTCTCGAGAGAATGCGTTTTTAAAAACACAATACCCCTGCTCTTGAAAAGTTTTCTTTACTGTAGAATCAATCATTTAAATTTTTCCCTAGTTGACATAAGTGTAAAGAAAGTGGACTCAGAAGATGTTTCCAAAGCCTAGCATACAAAACCCCTTGGGTATCGCCGCCGTTATGGGTATGGTGAGCTTCATTTAATAAAAAAACACGTTTTACGCTCTCTTGGGCTTTTTTGGAGTCTTCAAGAAAAGGAAATGTAGTGTTTCCTAAAAGATTCTCCCATTTCTTAAGACTTTCTCTATAAGTTGTGGGCGTTTCTTTAAAGAATGTCCAAAGCCCGTTTGTTAAGATTTCCTCAGTTTCTTTCTGGCAAGTCCACATCCCAAAAGGGCGAGGTTCAGGAGCAGGAATCGAAGGTGAGACGTAACCGCTTGTTTTCCATCGAGTCACCAAAGCAAACCTTTCGTGACAAGATTCATTCTTTCCACTACCGTGCCACAGACGAGAATCAAAAAGGATGAGATCGCCAGCCTTAACCGGCAGTTTTCTCCTTCCCTCTTTTTTCAAAGAGACTTTGTCTTTAAACTCAGGGTCCCAAAAATCAACGGCTGGAGCAATAGAACCTTTGTGACTGCTCGCAATCACCTCCATGGGTCCGGATTCTAAGGGTGCATCTGTCAACGCTAACCAGGCTGAAAATTGATAAGGAGATTCTGGAGAATAAGCAATGTCCTGATGAAAAGGTAACGTTTCAGGAGAAAAAGGTGTTTTAGAAATAATATTAAATTTGATAAGCTCACAAGCATCTTCCATTAACTCTTCTAAAAAAGTCTTTAAGCTATCGACTAATCCTTCCAAACCTTCTGTTACAGGAGAAGGGGCAACCCACCTGCTAGCTACTTGAAGATAGTCTTGATAGGTGCAAGATAAATCCTGAGCGCATTGATGAAGACGAAATCGAATTGTCTTTATCCAATCTTCCATAAGATGTCTATCTTGGAATGATTCTATTTGGACATAGCCTTCTTCTTTTAAAAGAGTTGCTGGACATTCACTCATAAAGCAATTCCTTTTAAAACACTCAAAGCAGGAGAGATTTTATGAACGTCTGTTAATTCAAATCCTGAAGAAAGCAATAAATCTTGCCACTCTTCCAATGACCTAACCTTGCCGCCTGTTTCTGCTAACATATTCAAATCAAACAATCCTCCCATAGGGGTATCGTTTTCTAAGAACATCTCGAAAATATAAATAGCTCCCTTTTGGGTCAGCTGTTTTTTAGAGTTTTTCAGTCGGAATATACCTTCCTCATCCGGAAAATAATGCAAAAAACGCGGGAATAAAATTGCATCAGCCTTTTTTAAAGACTCAGTACTCTCAAGAACTTTTAAATGGTCATATCTTCCCAAAAGAAGAGGCAAAATTGTCAAAGAACAACGACCAAAGCCTAAAAGGAAGGTATGATCCTTCCAAAAGGGAAAGTCTGCTATATTCTTAAAATCTTTTTCTGCATATCCATCCAACGCTCTGTTGTAAATCTTGATCCAATTATCATCTGTTTCCTCTTCTTTAAAAGAGGGATGGTGAATTTCGTCAGCTGTTTGAAGTAGCGCTGGTAAATTTTCCCAAACCTTATTAACCTTCCCCCACATCAATCCGGCGGCAGCTAAAAAAGAAGTTTCTATTGGTTTTAAAAGATTTCCTTTTTCGGTTAATTCCCAAGTTTCGAAATCAACTGGCCTTACAACATCCAACTCCCACAATGCCCTTAAAAGGCGCTTAAGTTTAGAAGGAGAAATATTAGTTCTCTCAGAAATCTGCTTTAAATCCGCCGGCAAAGCATCCGGAATTTTTAAGGAAATACCTGCATAAAGAGTCCATGTTTTCCAAAAGCCAACCATATCTGCAGACAAGTCATTGCTGTGATTGTGAACATCTCGAATAATCTTAATAATTTCTCCTACTTCGTTAATCAACAGGAGTCTTTCGTTATTGTCTTCTGCATAGGCCAATCCATTATAAAAAGGCTCAATACTGACGTAACGAGCTTCATAAATAAAATCACCCGTCTTGTTGATATGTCCCCACCCTCTATCATCTTTAGCGCGCGCAAACCCTTTGTGAAAAATATCCAACTGACGAAAGCGTTTGGAGTGAATAAACCTCCCTTCCCTGTCAATGTGCGTGTGCCCTTCCTGTTCATCACAAATTATTGCAATTCCATCTTTGAAATCACCTACATAGGCATAGCGATCTGGATATAAAGGAATGCCCTTTTTATCAATATGAAAATAAGACCCTTTAAAATCTCGAACGGTGCAAATTTCCTCTTGAAAATTACCAACCCAAGCATATCTCTCTGAATAAACAGCGGTTCCATCGGCGTGAATATGAAACCATCCTTCAGAGGATTCAACACCGGCTTTGTTGTTATAAAAACCAAATGTTCTTTTAAATCGGTACTCATAAGCCGGAGTTCCGTCTAGATTAATATGATAAGCGCCATCATCGCCCAATACAGGAGCAAAACCAGGCTCGTGGTATTTTAAAACTTTAAGAAATGTTCTGCCGTATAATAGACTTTTTCCCTTAAGATGATAGGTCTCACAGGACGAAACTGAGATTTCAGATAAAGGCACTGTCATGATGCCATCACATCTTCTGTGATCGGCTTTCTCATATTGCAACCAATACATAAAGCATGATTTTTGTAGGTCTTTTGGAGAGTTTGATACCTTTCACTTTGCCAGATACCTTCTAGAGTGGTGTTATAAAGGTTGCCAAATTCTCCTAAGGTTTGTCTTTCCTTATCAGGTGCGCAACAGGGACTAAATCTCCCTTCTGTATTCACCCAAGCCTCTTTTCCTAAAAAAGGACAAACTGCTTCCGGATCAATATCAACCACAGCATTCTCGTCAAGTAATCCAATATTTTCCAATAAAATAGGTTTACCGTTAGGGAGATGATGATCTTTTACAACTTCAAAAACTCTTCGAACCGCTTCATTCCATCTTTGAATGGCTTCAGGGTTTCTTCTCATCGAAAGGTTTTTAATCTCCTTAAAATGCGCCCAAAGATGGTGTCCCTTAATTCGGTCCACGCCTAAATCAATACCAAGCTTAACAATCTCTGAAAGCTCACCAACATTCGTTTCTAAGAAAGTTAATTGAAGGGTTACTCGGGTACGATTTCCTCCCTCAGCTGCATGAGCGTCTCTAATCTTAATGAAAGTTTTAACGTTTTCTAAAACTTTTTCCCAGCGTGAGCCAATCATTATCTTTTCTTGAGTTTCTTTTGTGGCTCCATTCCAAGAAAACTTAACGTCAGAGGCAATAGGGACCAGCAGCTTAGACCATTCTTCTGCACTTTTACGTGGAAAAGTTCCGTTGGTTGTTAGATTCAGTTTTATTTGATATTCATGACACAGCTCAATAATCTCTTCAAAATGCTTATATAAAAGGGGCTCTCCCATAGTAGAGGGAATAATTTCCTTTAGCGGAGATCCTTTAGATTCCTCAAGAATTTGCCGAATTAAATCAATGCTCATCCTCCTTCTAGGTGCACCTGCTACAACGCGATCTGCATTGACGGTGCTATGAGGCGAAAACCCCTCACACATAATACAACGGAGATTACAATCATCGGGGTTTGTATCAAATGTAATCCGCCATGGCCCAGGTTTTGTTGTTAGCATAAGGACCTTCCTTCTTTTTTGAGGCAAAGATTCGTATAAAGAGTCTCAATCTCTTGAACGTGGAATTCGATGTCAGGAATATCTTCCCCAGCAGAATAAAGATAACGGCGCGTGCTCAACATTTGAAAAAGATCAGGATTATCAAGCAATCGTTGCATTTGAAAGGCTAAGCTTTCTAAATCTCTAAAAGCAAATAAAAGCCCATTAACCTCATGCTGCACATATTCTTTCATTCCTCCCTTATCTGCTGTTATAACCGGAACGCTAGCTTGCTGTGCTTCATGGATAACGAGAGGAGAATTTTCAACCCAAATAGAGGGGATAACAATGACGTCCACATGATTAAAAACCTCTGAAATAATATCATCATTGGAATATTCTGGACGCCATTCAATTCTGTTTTGAACGGATAGAGGAAGCGAGGCAATCATTTGTTTGAGTCCTGGAGTTACTTCAGATCGTGATCTGCCCCAGATCCTAAGTTTGCAATCGCCCTTAACCTTACTAAACGCTTCTATAAGAAGATGAATTCCTTTTTGGGGTGTATGCGTTCCTATATAGCCAAAAACAAAGGTATCTTCTTTAACCCGTTTTCTTCCTCGAAGTCTCTCTAGATCAAAACCATAGTCCAAATAAGTCATTTTGGATGAAGGGATATTAAGATCCTGTTGAAACCGTTCTAAAAGATACTGGGAAGGCGCAATAAAAAGATCAACATGCTGAATCATTTCCGCTAAATGAAGACGTCGCCTTTTTATCCAATCTGTCCAATAATCCACATCGATTTTTTGCTCTAACGGTTCGCCAGAGAAATAGCCTAAGTAACATTTTTCAGCGCATTTTTGATCTTCTTGTCCATCACAATGCTGCCAAAGCTCTAGAGAGTTTCTCTGAATGAATTGTCCCCTTGGACAAATCAGCCAATAATCATGTAGCGTGAAAACTATTGGGATTCCTCTCTTTTGAGCTTTTTCTAAAACAGAGGTGGATAAGTGATTCAGGTGTCCTATATGGACAATATCTGGCTTTAATTTTTGTAAGAGCCCATCAAAGACTGAATCGACTTCTTCATGACGATAACGATATCTCTGACGCACTAACGGAATATTAATAATATGCTTTGTAAGAAAAGATCTTACTTCTCGAATATGATAATCCGGTAAAAATGGGTTTTCTTCTCTTGTGAAAACATGAACCTCATGGAACTTTGCAAGAGATTGACAAAGAGTTTGGCTATAAACCTCAGACCCGGCGTTATATTCAGGAGGATACCCGTGAATAACTTTTAAGATTTTCATGCAGCTGACCTATCAAGAAGAATGTTCTGAAATCTTAAATGATTCTCAAGAGATAATAAAAATCTATCAATCGCTTCTTCAAAAGAAAATTGTGGCATCCAGCCCAACAATTCCTTGGCTCTGGAAGGATTGCCATAAAAGCGGCTCACATCAAATGAACGAGGAGGCATCTCTTTTACCAAAGAAAAACTTTTAGCCCTTTCAGTAATGATAGAAGCAGCTTCTTTCAGCGTTATTCCTCTGCCCGTTGTAAAATGGATGGGCGGAAGATTCTGAGGGCATTTTGTCAAAATACCCACAACAGCAGCAATGCCTCTGACAACATCATCAACAAACGTAAAATCGAAGGTATTTTCTGCGCCTTCTACGTAGAGATTTTCTCCTAGTAATGCTGCCCTGCAAAAAGCAGGAATAACACGATCCTCATGATCAAACGGGCTTCCAAAGACGTTTGAAAAACGAAGAATAGATGTTATTAATCCCTCTTCACGCGCGTCTTTAATTCTCTTTTCAGCAGCAACTTTAGAGTAAGCATACACATTCATCGGTCTTAAAACCGTATCCTCTGCCACGGGGAGAAGATCTTGCTGACCGTAAACCTCTCTACTGCTGGCATAAACCACCCAAGGTTTTAAGGGACTATTCAGCGCAGCTTCAATAACATTCTCAGTCCCCTCAACATTCTGCTCCCAACATAACTCAGGGTCCTTTTCACCTGAAATAACACGAGAAGTTCCTGCAAGATGAATAATTCCAATGGATCCCTCAACAGCTTTTCTGACAGAGTCTTTATCGCGTATATCACCAGCCCCTGAATGACCTGGGTCAAAACGCACATCAAACGGTTTAAAAACAAAACCCAATTGATTCAAACACACCGAGAGAGCTGATCCAATCAACCCTTTAGAACCCGTTACTAAGAGAGTTTTCATCTTTTCCCTTATTTCTACAGTGATAAAATCCTTGTACGCGGCAATGTAACGATCTTTAGGAATACAAAGAAGAGGAATTAGATTTGTTTTTTCAATACAACCCTTTTAAAGGGTTTTTTCTTCAGATTCATTTTTGAAATCTTAATCAAAAGGATACAGCAAATCGTAATGATTATTATTTACATAAACAGCTAAACGACATGGAATATCGTCAGCAATATCCGCATCAGGGGTTTGAGCATAAAGATTTAGTAAATGAGAGGTGTCATCCCTTCTAAATATCTTAGCTTTAAAACCGAAACGAGGGCCCAAATGCATAATTGCTGAAGGATCGAACCATTCCCGTTTAGTCAGATAAAAATCTGTAAGTATTTCCTTTTTTCGGGCAGCAGGGGCCCTTTGAAACTCGAGTTTGTATTTAATATAGCTTTTCATTTTCCCATTCATGCGCTTCTTTTCTAAGGCGGCAAGAGAGCTTATCTCATCACTCAATGTTTGTACTTTCTGCTCTTTTTCTGCTTTAAGTGCAGCATCTCTCGGTCTTTTTTTATTTAAGTCTTTTCGCGCTTTCTCTTTCTGTTCTTTCAAGGCAGTAAAATCAAGATCAGCATCTGTTGCTACCCTT
>JAIEMR010000107.1 GCA_019751935.1 Alphaproteobacteria bacterium | reverse complement strand
ATCAGATAAAACTCGTAAAAACCTTGAAGCTTGCTTAAATTATCTTTATCAATTCGGACCTGAAGGGGTCAAAGATGATCGAAAAGCTTTATCGATATTAGCTAAATTACTTAAAAGAAAAGAAGTTCTTTCTGCTGATGATTTAAACAAACTTTCTAGTGCTGCTGGTCTTTTTGGATATGGATCTGAAGCAGTTAAAGATATTAAAAAAGCAATCAAAGCATATGAAATTTTGAAATCCTATGAGAGTCATAAAGAATTAGCTCTTTTAAATTTGGTTTACTTTTATCGTTATCAAGCAGGCCACCAAGATTTTCCTAAAGCAATCGCTTGTTTGCGGGTATTAGCGGATCATTTCAAAGATCAGCCTGCTAAACGATACGAACAACTCAAAGCTTTGCTTGAAGTGTGTTCTATACCGGCAGCATTAGGCTTAGGAGAGCTACAGGCTGCTACAGAAACCTTAGTTAGAGAAACTGAGGATGAAGAGGGGCAATTAGAGTGTTATTTGCACATGGCAAATACTTGCAATATATATCCGCAGCATGCTCAGCCTTCTGAAATATTATGGGTTAATCAGATGATTGTGATGCATCCAAAAGCCGATGATGAAAAGGTTTATGAAAGCCATAGCCGTATGGTGGCTGCTTATAAAGCACAAGGAGATCTCCGTCAAGTTGCTCCAGCTTATCATCGTTTGTTAAATAGGTCTGTGGCTTTGGGGAATATAGTGAAAAAAAGACTTCAGGCTGACCTTTATCAGTTCCTGAATGAAGGTCGGGATCAAGCATGGGTTAACGAAGCTGAGCTTGATCAGTTGAGAGGAATTGTGTTTCCGCCTTTAGGCGCGTGATAGGACTTCCTTACTTAATTAAACCAGGTCTTTTATACAGCAAAATTATTTTGATGAAAACACCACCAATCTATCTAGTTGAATCAGAGTGTATGTTTTACAGTATTACCAGAGAAAATAGAGATACTTGTGCAATCAAATTGATAACGAAGATAGTTGAATAGATTTAAGTTCATATGTTATTAATTTAAAACGCAAAACTATTAATTGGTAAAAATACCGAAATTGATTAAACATATAGCATATACTCTGTTAGTTATTTATTCATTATGCACCGGCCAACTTATGGCAACATCTTTTGAGGACGAGGATGTCAACGCTCAAAGTCTAAGAATGCACGCTCTATTTAAGAGATGCAAAAAGGCATTCGTGGCTTTTGTGCCCACCCTAAAAGATAATCCTTCAGCTCTTGATGAATTTGTGAACGAAAATTTAAGGATTTTAGCTGGTGAAGATCAAAATGATATAATCCGGGGTCTTATAAATTGCTTTATTCCGATTTTCAATTCTCCAGGAGAATTAGAGTCTAATCCTTGGTATCAATCATGCAAACCTTTTTTGATAGATTTTTCGGCACATTCTAATCCTTTGATTAGGCAGTCAACTCTTGTAGTTCGTGCTTATCTTTTGGAAAAAAGCGCAGCCTATCAGGCTAGTAAAGTTGGCATGTTTGAGGCTACTGAAGGTTTACTAAATGAGGTTAAAAGCTCTGACTATCCTTACTTTAAATATTTGGCTTATCAAGCGCTGGCAGAGGTTGCTAAAAACTCTGGGGACCTAGATGGAATGGTTCTTGTGGTAGAGGAAGGGTCTGTTGCGATACCGCCTCCCTTTAATTTGAAGCTTCATAAATATATGGCGGGTATTGATCTGCATGATATAGAAACTGAGTTAAAATATGCTCCAAAAAGAATAGCTTCTATGCAAACGCTTATTGACCATGGTACTCCAAAACAAAGAATAAAGGCGCGTTTTGCTTTTGCTAATTATCTTTGGGATGCCAGGTTGGCAGAAACAGAACTTTACAATAAAAAGAAAGCTTTAGAGATTTACTATGATCTTGTAAAAGATGTAGAAGAGCTTCGAAAAATTGGCTTTGAGCCGGCAAAGGTTTACGTAAAAATTGCTATGATTCGGGCATTTGGACCGCTTCAAAATAATGAAGAATCCGAGAGGCTTTATTCACACGTTCTTGAGCAAAGAGCAACTCTTCCATCAGAAATTTATGAAGAAGCCTTAAATGGTTTTATAGAGTTCTTAGCTTATAATGGGAACCCAGGCAACCAAAAAAGGGCATGGGAGCTTGCTCTCAAATCTAGGGAAGATACTAGGCTATCAGAGCTGGCCCGTACAAACATTCAAAGAAGTTTAGATCATCTCCATCAATACGGCCCTGAAGGTATCAAAAATCATTCACAAGCTTTGCAAGGATTGAACGATCGGCTTAAGGTAAAAGAAATTGATTCTTTTGATTATTTAGAGTGCCTTGAAAGCTTAGCGCATCTTTATCTACATGGAGATGAAACAGTTAAAAATGTAGGCGAAGCAATTGAAAGATATGAATATCTTCGAGGTCATGAAAATTATAAACAACGGGCTGTTGATACTTTACTTTATATTTATCAATATGTTGAGGGATATAAAGATCTACCCAGAGCAATACAGTATCGCTGGGAATTAGCTGAATCATTAAGAGACGAATATGTGAAACGTCGTGTCCATCTCAAAGAAATCTGCTCCTTATGTGCAAGAACGGAATCATTAGATTTAGAGAAACTAAAAGCTGTTACTAAAATTCTTGTAGATGAAACTGGAGATAAAAAAGAAAAACTGAATGATTATATTTTTCTAGCCAATGCCTATAACCAGTATGTAGCACAAGCCCAGGCTAGTGATGTTTTAGATGTTAATCATATTATTCTTAATTGGCCGGAAGCAGATGATAATGTTATTTATACAAGTCATCAACGAATCCTAGGCATATACACCCAGCAAACAGAGTTTCGTTTTCTTGCGGATACTTATAGGCGTACATTAGGGAATCTGAAGGGTGATGAAGAAAAAAGAAGAACTTATGTAGATTTCTATTATTTCCTTACAAATCATCCAGATTTATCTACCCCTGAGGAGATAGAGCAGTTAAGGGTTCTAGGGAGAGTATAATTTCCCACTATTTGTTGGCTAAATTGACACAAGAGTCCATGGGAATACATTTCAGATGCTGGTTGATAAGAAAATTTTGCACTTCCCGATCTAAGTTTTTATGTCCAGAATATATCCCTGGACTGACCGCTTGATGGATCCTCGGATCAAGTCCGAGGAAAACTATTTTTTGTTGATTATTTATAGTCTCTTCTTACCTCCCATTCTAGTTCCCCTTAGGCACCGACCTTAAGGGGGTCTATGGTTGTATGATAACAGTAGATTGGGCCCTCTTTTAAGCCAATCACATTAAGCCTTTCTTAATAAAAAAACCGTTAGACTTTAATTGAATTGAGTAAATAAATCTAAATCTTGGCGGTTTTAATGCAGAAAATTCTTTTCGGTTTATTTTTGTATTTCTTTTTATCGATGCCAGCTGAAGCGGTTCATTACTACGCCTGGAAACAAAATAACGCAGAAGCTCCTATAGGTGCGTTTCCTAATGCTTCAGATATGACTTCATTGGCTCGAGGACAAAGTCCTGAATTTGGTGCTGTTGTCCTTATTACAAGAGGTGGAAGTCACGGAGCTGGTATTTTAATTGAACCTCCAGCTGATCTGCCAGGCGAGTTTGGGGATTTGAGAGGCAGATTGGTTCTAACAGCTGCACATGTAATTAGGGAGGACCAAGGGAAAATAACCGTTTTTTTAGATGGGTTTAAACCAGATCAAGACCATGAGGCTGATTTGGATGAATTGCCTTGTCTGTTTGCTATTGTTCATAAAGATTTCGAAATGGGCAAAGAGGATAAAAGGCAATTTGATTATGGGCTTGTCATTTTAAAAGAGCCTATTGCTGGAGTAGAACCTCTTCAACTTCCAGAAGCAGGGGCTTTCGCTCCAGATTTTTTGTCTCCAGATATAGAAATTGTAGGGTTTGGTATGCGTTATGATGAAAATACCGAAGGTCAAAGCCCAATTGATGAAGGGCTTCAAAGAAGAGTTTTTCGGAGCTACCTTAATAAACGTTATCCAGCAGCACCAAATATTTTAGGGTTAAGTTTTAGTGAATTTGTGGGAGATAAAGAGAAAGAGATTTTCTCTTTCCCTTATGTGGGTGACAGTGGAGGTCCTATTTTTGTCCCAGGACATCATAGACAAATACTTGGAATTGTCTCAGGCCCTGATTCAGAAAAAGAATACAAATATATCCATGTTACAAAGGCTGACGTGGCAGAGGTCTTGATGGATGGAAAAAAAATCAATGTAAAGACTGGAACCGTAATCGCAGCGACAGGCAAATAAAAATAAACTTGATAATATTTATAAAGATATTTATATAACAAATAGTGAATTAAAATAAAATGAAGAGGTTGAAATGAACAAAAGATTGTTAATTTGTGCTTTATTAAGCATAGGGCAGTTGGTTTATACTTCTTCTTATGTATTTGCCTCAGCTCTTACTTTGCAAACAACAGAGGACGGTGCAGTGTCACCAGGTCACATGCATCATAAAGCTCCTTCTTCTACGGCTGCCGTTGTTATACATGATGGTGCTAAACCATCTGCTTATATTTGTGTTGAGAACTTGGCAGAACTAATCGATGGCCTTTCAAAAGGTACCTCATCCGCAATATCAATACAGCTTATGAGAGATTTTACACTTTCTGATGTTCTCACTGGAACTCCTTATGCTTCTATTCAAAGATTGAACATCGGTTCTTTTGCGAAATTAGAAAAGGGGGATCTTACACTGATCATTTCTGCTTTTCCGAATTTAACGAAACTTATTTTAGGGAATAATGCTGCTTCAATTCCTAGTGATGAATTAGCTGCTGAGTTACCAAAGCTACGACATTTGCAAGGATTAAATGTAGCCGGAGAAAGTGTAACAGATGATGTGATTGAGGCTATT
Source organism: Alphaproteobacteria bacterium (assembly GCA_019751935.1). GTDB lineage: Bacteria > Pseudomonadota > Alphaproteobacteria > Paracaedibacterales > CAIULA01 > CAIULA01. Next base: position 6,628 of record JAIEMR010000107.1, on the reverse strand, counting down.
TTGCCATTGGTCGGAACTTTACATGAGCTGCATCTTAACAATACGTCCCTTACTGAAGGTAGCGTAGAAACCTTAAAGCATTTTAAACATCTTACTCATTTAAATACACTTGGAACGAGAACAATTCTCAGAGAACAAGCAGATGCCATAAAAGCAGCTATCCCTGCGTTGGCTGTAAAGGATGCCTTCAAAAGAAGTGCTTTCTAGGAAGATAACCAGCCTATTGTAAAATGGTAATGATCATCGTCATCACAAAGCCCCGAAGGGGCTGTGGTGATCCAGCAGCTTTCTGGATGGCCGCGGACGATGCCTCTCGAGGTGACGAAAATGCATAATCGTTTTATCTCGGCTCTGCTATATCATAACAGTGCATTATTTTTTGCACTTCTGACCTCTTTTAATCTCGAATTCTCGTTAAGTCTTTCTTAATAAAAAACCGTTAGGCTTTAATCAACTTGATTAGATAAATCTAAAGCTGGACGGTTTTAATGCAGAAAATTCTTTTTGGTTTATTTTTGTATTTCTTTTTATCGATGACAGCTGAGGCGGTTTTTTATCTTGCTTGGAAGCATAGCGATGTAGATGCTTCTCCTGATTTTTTCAATGGTTTAGATGGGGCTTCATTAGATCGAGGACAAAATGATGAATTTGGTGCTGTTGTTTTTCTTCTAGGAGAGGGTGAAGAGGGTACGGGTATTCTGATTGATCCTCCAGAAGGCCGCCCCGATTTGGCCGGTAGATTAATTTTGACGGCTGCACATGTGATTACAGGAAATGCCGGGAAACGCTTAAGGATTCACCCGAAGGGCCTTTTAAAAAAAGTAGATGAACCAAGCGAGGAGAATCTTCTAGAAACAGGAGCGCTAATAGAAATTCCCCCCGAAGCTGGTCATCGCATCTCTCATCCTGGTTTTGTAAAAGATGATGAGTCAACTAGACAATTTGATTATGGTTTAATCATCTTAGAGGAACGTATTGATCATCTTATACCTTCTCTTCATCTTGCAAATCCAGAAGAGATTGATTTAGATTCCATAGCTACTATTGAAGTTGCTGGGTTTGGGAGCCGTCTTAATATGGCTCCTGAAGGTGGGATACGGGAAGAAAAAGAGGGAGGGTTTAGAAAACGAGCCTTTGAAAGTATAATTGGTAAAAAAGAAAGAAATGTTTTGGAATTAGATTTAGGGGAATTTATTTCCGCACAAGAAAAAGCAATTTTTACCTTTCCTTTCTCAGGAGATAGTGGAGGCGCAGTCTTTAAAAAAGGTGAGTATTCTAGGCTGGTCGGAGTTGTTTCAGGGGTAAATACTGATGAACTTATTTTTAAATATGTGCACGTTACAAATGAGGATGTTAGGCAGCTTTTAGATTTACGCGGCGCAAAATAAACTTGATAACTATCATGGCAACATTTATATAACAAGTATAAGAAAGATTTAATTTTAAGAGGCTAAAATGAAAAAAAGATTGTTAACTTGTTCTCTATTAGCTCTTGGTCAATTAATGTACCTTTCTTCATCCGCAATAGCATCAGCTGATATTGATCGTCGTATGCACACAGGCCATGGGGTTGTAGCTGGTCATATGCATCATAAAGATCCTTCTGTAGTAATTCCTGTTGAAATAACACCTTTGTCACAACCTCCAGTCGTTGCCATTTATAAAGTTGATGAGTGGAGTGGCGCACTTTCAGATGAGGCAGAAAAGACGATCTCTTTAGTAAGTAGGAGCGGCTATCCACTTTCAGAAGTATTAACAAGCGCTTATCCTGCTGTGCAGGGATTTTTTGTGGGTCCTATAGCAAAATTAAATGCAGGTGAGCTTTCACTGATTCCTGCCGCATTCTCAAACTTAAGAAAACTTACTTTATGTTCCACTGCCTCACTTTTTGCTGAGGAATTAGCTTCTGAACTGCCCAAATTACGGCACTTAGAAGAATTAAATATAACAGGCAAAAATATAACAGATGATGTAGTAAAAGCTTTGGCTGATCATCTGGCTGGAACTTTACGCAGATTACACCTCAATGGCGCATCCCTGACCGCAGCAGGAATTGAAGAATTACAGAGGTTAACAAATCTTACTTATTTAAATACTGTCGGAACTAGCGCAGTTGGTAAAGCTGAAGCCGATGCAATAAAAGAATCTATTTCTGCTTTGAAAGCAAAAGGAGCTTTTGAAAGAAGCCATTTTTTAGGTAGATAGAGGGAAAAGCTTCTACCCCAGCGTTCTTCCCAACACCTCTGCTAATCCTTGCACGGCATTTTCATTGACGCCGCCGGCGTGGGCTAGGTCAGGGCGTCCACCGCCGCCTTGTCCGCCAAGGGTTTCAGCGCCAACTTTGACCAAATCAACGGCGCTGACTTTGGATGTTAAATCATCTGTTACGCCCACAACTAAGGACACCTTACCGTCCATCACGCTGGTTACAATGGCAATGCCGGATCCCATATCCTTTTTCAATTGATCAACTAGGGCTTTTAGGTCACGGGCAGGAACGTCGGTTAAATGACGAACGGCTGCTTTATATGATCCCAAAGTGGTGAAATCATTTGCCGAAGCACTTCCCTTACCACCCAAGGTCATTTGACGACGAAGGTCAGCAATTTGTTTTTGTGCTTCGGTCAAATTTTTCTTGGATTGCTCGCGCTCTATCATGAGGGTATTTTGTGTATCTTTTAATAACTCTAAAATCGCTTCCCCTGTGATGGCCTCAATACGCCTAACACCGGATGATACACTGCTCTCGCTTAATATTTTAAAAAGGCCAATATCGCCTGTACTGTTAACATGCGTGCCGCCACACAATTCAACCGAAAATTTCTCATCGCCCATGCTGACAACGCGCACTTCTGCGCCATATTTCTCGCCAAACAAAGCCATGGCTCCTTCAGCAACGGCTTCGTCAGGGGTCATTAATTTGGTTTGCGATGATTTGTTTTTAAGGATCTGCTCATTGACCAATTTTTCAATTGTTTGCAGCTCTTCAGGCGATACCGCCTTTGCATGCGTAAAGTCAAAACGCAAACGATCGGGCGCTACCAAGGATCCTTTTTGGGTAACATGATCACCTAGAACCTGGCGGAGCGCTGCATGCAATAAGTGCGTTGCCGAATGGTTGGCCGCAACTTGACGGCGTCTTGTTAGATCTACGTCTAGTTTGACACTATCTCCTGCATTGATTTGGCCTTTGATAATTTTGCAAACGTGAACATGCAAAGATCCTAATTTCTTTAAAGTATCCAAAACCTTAATTTGAACACCACCCTCTGCTGCGATTATCCCCTGATCACCAACCTGTCCGCCAGACTCTGCATAAAATGGTGTTTGGTTGGTAAGGATGAAAACTTCGTCACCCTGGGAAGCCTTTTCAACCGTATTTTGACTTTTCAGTAGGGCTAAAACCAGACCTTCTGCATGGGTTGTGCTATAGCCTAAAAAGTCAGTGGACCCGTGTTTTTCTTTTAGATCAAACCAGACTTGTTCATTAGCGGCCTCGCCGGTTCCAACCCATGCCGCACGTGCCTTTTGGCGTTGTTGTTCCATGCATTTCCCAAATTCAGTAACGTCTACAGCTTTGTTTTCAGCACGTAAAACATCTTGAGTCAAATCAAGCGGGAAACCATAGGTGTCGTATAATTTAAAGGCAACATCACCTGGAAAATCTTGGCCTTTTGACAGAGAAGCTGTTGATTCCTGCAGTAACTTCAAGCCGCGTTCCAAGGTTTGACGGAACTTTTCTTCCTCTAGTTTTAAGGTTTGCTGAATTAAGGTTTGGGCCCTGCATAATTCCGGATAAGTATCACCCATCAGGCTGGTTAAGGTTGGCACCAAACGCCACATTAATGGATCTTTTGCTCCCAAAATGTGAGCATGGCGCATCCCGCGGCGCATAATCCGGCGCAAAACATAGCCGCGCCCTTCATTGGACGGCAGTACGCCATCAGCCATTAAAAAGCATGATGCCCTTAGATGGTCGGCGATAACATTGTGCGATTGACGCTGGGTTGGTTTATTTGCGCCAGTAAGGTCAGTGGACGCTGCGATTAATGTTTTAAAAAGGTCTGTGTCATAGTTATTGTGCTGGCCCTGCAGAACAGCAGCGATGCGCTCTAACCCCATGCCTGTGTCGATCGATGGATTTGGAAGGTTGACGCGTTTACCGCCCTCTTGTTGTTCATACTGCATGAAAACAAGGTTCCAAACTTCGATAAAGCGGTCCCCGTCTTGATCTGGTGAACCGGGAGGGCCACCGGCTACTTTATCGCCATGATCAAAGAAAATTTCAGAACAAGGACCACACGGACCCGTGTCACCCATCGACCAAAAGTTATCTGATGTTGGAATTCGGATAATCTTATCGTCAGAAAGCCCTGCAATTTTCCGCCATAGGGCAGCTGCTTCTTCGTCCTCTGAATAGACAGTCACAAGCAGCTTTTTAGGATCGAGGTCAAAACCTTTCGTGACCAGTTCCCATGCATAAGAAATCGCTTCCTCTTTGAAATAATCGCCAAAGGAAAAATTTCCCAGCATTTCAAAAAAGGTATGATGACGAGCAGTATAGCCAACGTTATCTAAGTCATTATGTTTGCCGCCCGCACGCAGACATTTTTGTGAGGTCACGGCACGGCTATAGCTGCGCTTTTCTTTGCCTGTAAATACGTCCTTAAATTGAACCATACCGGCTGCGGTAAACATCAAGGTTGGATCATTTTGAGGGACAAGCGGGCTAGAGGCCACATCCTTATGTCCATTTTTCTTGAAATAATCTACGAAGGTTCGGCGGATATCATTAAGTGTACGCATAAAAGTGGGCTATCATAATTCTTATTAATTAAGATTTATGATAGCATTATTTTTATGGCTTCGTTAAGTGTGTAACTGTTCTATTCTATCGCTCGACAAAATAAAACTTGTCATTCCGGGATTTAGTCGACTATGTGCGTTAGCGCATAAAGAGATTTAATACCCGGAATCTTAGGATGCTAGTTAACAGATGTCCCAAGATCACGGATACCAAGTCTCACTATGCGGCAGGCCGCAGTTCGACTAGGTTCCGAGATGACAATGAACCTTAGTTTTAAAAATTTGTCGGATGGCAAGGTTCTATTATTCAGATCGTCTATCATCTGGCCACAAGCCATAGGCAAAGAATTTTCTAGCCCCTTTATCATATTCAACATGAACTGTTGGATCCGTTACAGAGGATGAATAGGTAAATTTACCGCGCATACTCTGTTTTCTATGATTTGTATGTATAAGAGTTTGGGCCTCTCGATTTAGATGACGAATTACGTCTTGGATATGAACATTAAACCCATTAATGCTTCTGTTTCCCATCGGTTCAAAACCAGAAATATCAATCTTTGTCCCTCTGCTTCCACATTGATAAGGTTTGCCATCAGCGAGGGCTATGGTGATTTTTAATGGGTCACCAATGACATCTATCGTTCTTCCACTTCGTGAGATCGATTTTGGTAAGTCAACAGGGGCAACTTTTAAGGTAAGAGGTGATTCTGGCGGTAAAGATTTTTTTAATTTACGAGATTTTTTGGGGGGTAGTTCGTCTCCAGGTAGAGACATTTTCTCTGCAAGCTTTGGTTGAGGTTTGACTTCGATAAAACCCTCTTCTTTTAGCTCCCCAATCTTTCTTTTCAGTTTGTTTTGATAACGTAATCTGCCTCGTTCTTTTCTTGATCCTAATTCATCGTCTGCATCATAAGGATCCTCCATGCTTAAAACCGGGCTAGAAATCCCAATAACAAGTGCTAAGGTTAAAAAATTTAAACGCATACTCTTGTCCCCTTTACGAATGGAAAAAACACTCCGTTCCCAGTGTAGATAGAAAAAGTTAATAAACTGTTAATTTGGGGGAGTTTTTTAGTTTCGAAAAATGCTTTTATTTATTTTCTATATTTACTTGCAAGGGCAACATAGTTAAGTGATCATTTTATTATAGGCATTAAAATAAAAGGCTTATGAAGTGGCACGGAGTATTCTATTTGTTTCTAAGATTGCTATTTTTGTTTTTGGGTTTTCTGTTTTAGCTGTATCGATGGAAAGAGACGAGGATTTTCTTGATCCTCGGAAGTTTGATCTAAGCTTTCCTTTGGCTTTCACACTTTCATTGCCTGAAGATGTAGATTTTATGAATGTTTCTCCACGGGTAGGCGATAGAATTAAGCCTGCTATCGATAGTCCTCTTTATGGAGAGGATGGAACTTCTCCTTATCCATTAGATTCAACTATAACTCCTCTAAGTGATTCTGCAGTGTGGGGAAAATATATGAAAACGTTAAGCGCTCTTCAAGAAAAAGAAGAGCCAGATCCTGAACCCAAAAAGAGAAAAGCAAACGACAAACCTGAAAAACCCAAAAAGAGAAAGGCTGTCCTTTCTCCCTCCGAAGAAGATCTTATTAATCTAAGTCAGGAACAAAGAGATCTTTATAATCAAATAGAATTTAAAGTAGGAATTAACGCTTTATACCACGCGACTTTGTCTTGTTATCAATGGGTTTTTCTAATGCATCATAGAAAAATGGATATGTCCAATCTAATAGAACAAACTGGGTATGCAGAAGGAACATTAAAGGCTTATGAGGGGCATTTAAGAAGAGAGGGTATATTA
>JAIEMR010000131.1 GCA_019751935.1 Alphaproteobacteria bacterium | reverse complement strand
TTCTTTTAGCTCCTATCTTTTTCCCAAGTTCAGATCCTTTTACGCAAACATTATCTACATTTGGGGCTTTTGCTGCTGGGTATATTACCAAGCCCTTAGGGGCAATTCTTTTTGGCCTTTTAGGAGATTCCACGAACAGAAACCTTCCTTTGATGCTTTCTATTGGTCTTGTTGGAGTTCCAACTCTAGCTATTGGTTTACTGCCAAGCTATCAGGATATTGGCGTTATGGCACCAATTGTTCTGGTCATTTGTCGTATGATGCAGGGATTTTTTTTTGGCGGTGAATTTGCAGGAATAAATGTTTATATTTTTGAAACTTTCCCAAAGAATGAGCTTGGAAAAAATACAGGAATTTTAATTGCTTCTGGTGTGATTGGTGCAATCCTAGCAACCTTAGCAGGGCTTTTGGCTGTGCTTCAAATTCTCCCCTCATGGAGCTGGCGTCTTCCTTTTATATTGGGCGGATTTTTGGCATTTTTATCCATAAAATTGCGCGAAAAATTGGACTTTCTACCCTCTGACCCTTCAGCAGCTGGTAATTATATTCAGTCAATCCGAACTCTTGTGGGATCTTATAAAAAAGAAATGCTTTTTTGTTTTGTCTTGTCAGGTCTTACAACGATCCCCCTTAACCTTTCCACTGTTTATATAAATAAAGTTTATGGGGACCTTGGGTTTACACCCTCAGAGTCAATGGCTTTAAATGGATTGACTATGGTTTTTAATGCGCTATTCCTAATTCCTTGTGGGCGTATTTCAGACAAAATTGGTTTTCCTAAAATGATCATAAGGGGATGTATTGCCAACATCCTTGTAGCTATACCAGCTTTTTGGTTGTTGACAGGATCTTTCGTTGGAATGAATCAAGCGGTGCTTTTCCTGTTCTTGATGATGGCGTCTGGAACACTTATTAATGGCTGTGCATTTCCCTATATGGCAAGCTTTTTTCCAACCTCTTGCCGTTATTCAGGGTTAGCGATCTCTTACACCTTTGGCATCGCTGTCTTTAGTGGAACGGCACCTTTGATCGCAACAATTTTAACCCACACATTCGGCTCAGAAATAGCTGTGTCCAGTTATATTATTTTTATGAGTGTTTTAACCTTGGTCCTTCATCACTTTTTTGTCAAAAAAACACAGGAGCTTTCTTATAGAAAGGCAGCATAAACATATTATTTACGTGTAAAACTGGATCTATCTTTTACTGGACATGCATTTGAATTGTGTTTTTTGAATCTATACGTTCAACCAAGATTTCTTTTGGTGTTATCCTGTATGCAATGACCGCCGTATTTGTCCATGCGCGAGATACCCAGAAATTAGAGAAAAAATCGGGGTATTCGCAATTTGAAAATGCATCAAATTTTGTATCATAATAGCTCATTGGCAAAATCAATAGACCACCTTTAAATGCTGAGGCAGGTGTGAAATCACCTCGCTTACTACGCATAGTAACCTTAAAAATAAAGTGTCTAACTAGTTTTAAATTATTTCCCCAATTTCCCAATTCAATTTCTTGGATTGTTGATGTGGTTTTTCCTGATTTTATCTTTGAGGCTCGTCTATCTAAAGAGTTAACAATCTTATTTATATCATCTTTTGTGTGAGCGCAATTTTCCAAATGAATACGAGTCATTTTTGGGTTTTCAATTGCTAGACAAGTACCTTCAAGTATGCGCTCGCTGCAATATACATTTGTAATGCATAAGAATATGATAAATGACGTTGTGAAAAATTTCATTAATAGGCTGTATTTTTTGATTATGGCGTAATGCAATTTACAATAAATTATTGAAGTTAGGCTATTTAAATAATTGGGCTAATCTTCAAAAGATTTTTAAATCCGCGCTACATAATTGATAATGGGAACGTTTCTAAGGGCTGCTTGAATATCATGAAGGTGGTTCACGTTTTTTACTTCCACATCTACGAACAAATCCCAAAACTCTGAAGTTCTATTGGTGATTTTAAGGTTAACAATATTACCTTGAAGCTTGCTTATGGATGTGGTCATGCTAGCAAGGCTTCCCGCTTTATTTATAAAGATTACCTTGAGCCTTCCTACATGACGGCTCAAATTATCAATATCTTCTTGCCAAGACAAATCAAGGATTCGTTCTGGATCGATTGTGGTTGAAACGCCTTCACAATCATGGGTGTGAATGGTTACACCTTTTCCTGTAGTTATAACCCCAATAATCTTATCACCAGGTAAGGGGTGGCAGCATCCTGCGTAATGGACAGCCATACCTGGTATTAATCCTTTGATGCAAATGGCTGTTTTATTTACTGGGGAAGGCTTGCTGCTTACAAATTTTTCAGAATCATCGCTAGTTTTTTGATTTTTCTTTTGCTTTTTATCTGAAGAATCTTCGAGATTTTGCTTGTCTGGATAGGCAACGCCTACAACCTCTTTTGCAGAATGAATACCTTCGCCTATTGCTGCAAATAGATCATCTACTAAGGGGTACTGAAAATGTTTGATTGAATTTATAAATGCTTTTTCAGAATAGGGAATTCCTTCCTTTATACACGCTTTTTGCAGTAATGATTTGCCAAGTTCACTAAATTGATCTCGTTGTTGACTGCGTATAAACCTTCGAATACGAGCTCTTGCCTTACCTGTGACGACAAATCGTTCCCAAGTGGGCGATGGGCATTGGTTTTTAACAGTAATGATTTCAACTTGATCTCCGTTTTGCAGTTGGGTGCGAAGCGGCATCTGGCGGCCATTGATTTTTGCGCCGACGGTACGATCCCCAATGTCAGAATGAATGGCATAGGCAAAATCAATCGGTGTTCCACCTCTTGGAAGGGGAATTAATTCTCCCTTAGGTGTGAAACAAAAGACCTGATCTTGAAACATTTCAAGTTTGGTGTGCTCTAAAAATTCTTCTGGTCCTGAGGCTTGTTCAAGAATTTCAAGAAGGCTTCTAAGCCAAGCATATTGCTTACCTTCATGAATAGGTCCATTTTTTTTGTATTGCCAATGTGCAGCAACGCCCAGCTCTGAGATTTGATGCATCTCTTTTGTGCGAATTTGAATTTCAATGCGATGATTTAAAGGGCCAATAAGTCCGGTGTGAAGCGAGCGATAATTGTTGGCTTTTGGAGTGCTAATGTAATCTTTAAATCGTCCTGGGACGAGATGATAATGGCTGTGCATAATGCCAAGGGCTTGGTAGCATTCTCCCACTGTATCTACAACCAAACGAAATGCCATAATGTCAGAAAGTTGTTCAAATGTAATGTTTTTCTTTTGCATTTTTCCCCATATTGAATAAGGGGTTTTGAGCCTTCCGCTGACATTACATTCAAGGCCGTTTTCTTGAGTAACGCGTTTCAGATCATTCAGAATGGTATCAATGGTGTTTTCTGAAGATTCATGCAAAAACCGTAAGCGGCTTTTGATAGACTCATGCATTTCTGCATTAAGCACGGAAAACGCCAGATCTTCTAGCTCATCCTTCATGCTTTGCATGCCCATACGTTCTGCAAGGGGAACGTATATTTCCATGGTTTCTCGGGCAATTCTGCGACGCTTTTCAGGCGCTACAACGTAATGAAGGGTGCGCATATTATGCAGACGGTCAGCTAGTTTTACCAGTAAGACACGAATGTCACTAGACATTGCGACAACAAGTTTACGAAAATTTTCAGCTTGTTTGGTTTCTTCTGATTGTAATTCAAGCTGAGAGAGTTTTGTAACGCCATTGACCAGGCGAGCAATTTCTGTACCAAACAGGTTCTGGATTTCTTCTAGGGTTGCAACGGTGTCTTCGACAGTGTCATGAAGCAAGGCTGTTACAATCGAGTAACAATCAAGCTTCATATCAACCAGAATACCAGCAACCTCTATGGGATGAGAGAAATAAGGATCCCCAGACTCACGGAGCTGACTACCGTGAGCTTTCATGGAAAAGACGTAGGCTCTGTTTAAAAGATCCTCATCTGCTGTTGGGTCATATGCCTTCAGCCGTTCTACTAACTCGAACTGACGTATCAAGACGCATCCTTAAAGGTTAAAACTATACCTATATTTTTTGTTAGAATGTAGGTCTAGCAACTCTAAATGTATAAAAAACTTAGATTACTTCCTCTTCTTCCTCATCGTCGTCAGAGGTTTCTTCCTCATCAATTTCTTCTTCATCAGAAATGCTCATGCCATCTCCAACTTTATTTTGAGTCTGCCATCCCTGTTCAGCTTGCATAATATCTTGCAGTTCTTCATCTAAATCACTTTCCGTGTCATCAATGAATACATTACGTTGCATGCCTTTTATGATACTTTCTCTAAGGGCTGTTAAGGAAATAGTTTCCTCTGAAATCTCGCGCAATGCCACAACTGGATTTTTATCATTGTCACGTGCCACAGTAAGAGAGGCGCCTGCCGCAATCTCACGGGCTCTTCTTGCAGCTATTAAGACTAACTCAAATCGGTTAGGAATGTTGACGATACAATCTTCGACGGTTACGCGTGCCATTTGGTAGACTCCTAAAAATATAATCTATTAAGAAATAACGTCTCTAGCCTAGAAAAATCAAGATAAACTTGGCATAGTGATAAAATAGTCTAAAGGGAAAAAAAGAAGAGCAATGTCCTTAAAACTTTATAACAGTCTATCACGAGTAAGAGAAACCTTCCAGCCAATTGATCAGGACCATGTCCGTATGTATGTTTGCGGTCCTACTGTGTATGATCGGGCTCATATTGGAAATGCACGACCTGTCGTTGTTTTTGACGTTCTTTATCGTCTTTTAAAGCTTATGTTTCCAAAGGTTACTTATGTTCGAAACATAACAGATGTTGACGATAAGATTAATGCTGCAAGCAAAAACCTTGGTATCTCTATAGATGAGCTTACAGTAAAAACGACTGCGCAATACCATAAAGACATGAATGAATTAGGTGTTTTATCGCCAGATCATGAGCCTAGAGCAACGAAACATATTCCTGAGATGATTTTGTTAATAGAATCCTTGATTGAAAAAGGATACGCCTATGAATCACAAGGCCATGTTTTGTTTAAAGTTTCAGAATTTAAATCTTATGGGCATTTATCTCGCCGGAATCCTGATGAGCTTTTAGCAGGCGCGCGTGTTGAAATTGCTCCTTATAAACAGGATGCTGGTGATTTTGTATTATGGAAACCTTCTACTGAGGATCTACCTGGCTGGGACAGTCCTTGGGGCAGAGGTCGCCCAGGATGGCATATTGAATGTTCTGCTATGAGCTGGAAGTATCTGGGCGAGGTTTTTGATATTCATGGAGGAGGGATTGATTTGATTTTCCCTCATCATGAAAATGAAGCAGCGCAAAGCCTTTGTGCTCACGGAACAAAGAAGATGGCTAATTTTTGGCTTCATAACGGCCATTTAACCGTGGATGGCAGTAAGATGTCTAAATCTCTTGGGAATTTTTTAACGGTTGATGATCTTTTAGCAAATCATAGGGGAGAGACAATCCGCCTCGCGCTCTTAATGACCCATTATAGACAGCCTTTGGATTGGACAGATGATGTCTTATTTCAAGCTAAGCACACCTTAGATCGTTTGTACTCTGCCCTTAGGGGGTATGAAGGTGTTGAACCTTCACAAGCTCCAAGAGAAATTTTAGAGGCTCTTGAGGATGATTTGAATACACCCCTTGCTCTTAGCCATATTCATCAGATTGTAAGTGGGATTCATAAAAGCGCTGACGAAAATGAAAAGAAAAGGTTGATCGGAGAGTTAAAAGGAGCAGTTCGTGTTTTGGGGCTATTGCAATCCTCCCCTGAGGAATGGCTGCAAGGTGAAAAAACAAAAATTAGTGCTGCTGAAATAGAGTCATTTATAGAACAAAGAAATTTAGCTCGTAAAAACAAAGATTTTGCTGAAGCAGACAGAGTCAGAAAGCATCTTCTGGATTTAGGGGTGCAATTAGAGGATACCGCGCAAGGGACAATATGGAGAGGTTCATAGGGCTTTACTGAAAATGTCCACTATAAATCTTCCTGTGATCATCTTAGTTGAAACGCAGCTTCCGGAAAACTTAGGCTCTGTTGCTAGGGCAATGGCAAATTTTGGACTGATTGAACTGCGTTTGGTCAATCCAAAAGTGGATAAAAAAGACCCAAAGGCTGTTGCCATGGCAGTTGGAGCGGATGCAATCCTTGAAAAAGCTGTGGTTTTTTCAGCTTTATCTGAGGCCATCTCTGATTTAACGCATGTTTTTGCAACGACTGCTGCTATACGGCAAATGGTTAAACGGTGCTACACACCAAAAACTTGCGTTTCTTTGTGCTTTCAAAATCCATCTTGGAAAGTTGGGCTTCTTTTTGGGCCTGAGAGAACAGGTTTAAGTAACGAAGATATAAGCCTTTGCTATGGGGTTGTTCATATTCCAGTACAGTCCGATTTTTCTTCCCTTAATTTGGGGCAAGCGTTGGTGATTTTAGCTTATGAATATTATCTAGAGAAAACCAAACCAATAGAACAATTTCTTCAGATTGGCGAAACAATCCCTGCGCCCCTTGAGCAAGTACAGTATTTTCTTTCAAATCTTGAGGAAAAGCTGGATCAAACTCACTTTTGGCGTGCGGATTATAAAAAACCGATTATGTGGCGTAATTTAAAAAATATTTTTACCCGTATGGATTTAACGCAGCAAGAGGTGCGTACATTGAACGGAGTGTTAGATTTTTTAAGCAAGAAAAGGGAGCTATAGCTCCCTTTTTCTTAAAAACAAATTCCCTAGAGATGTTAGCGAGTCAAAAGACCTGACCAGAATGTCTCTAATTTACGTAATGTGTGGCAGAAATCATTCATGCTTTCAGAATTAGCAACTTCTTTGTGTAATGTTGTTGCATGACTTCCCAAAACTTTATCGAGTCTTTCAAATAATTCCAAACCTTTAGCAGAAAGCTTAACGTGGCTTGATCTGCGATCGTGCGGGGAAGGCACCTGAAGTACATAATCATTTTGTACCATTTTGCGCAAATTATAGGAAACGTTTGATCCTAAGTAATAACCGCGATTTGTTAATTCACCAACAGTCAGTTGGCTTTTTCCAATATTGTATAAGACTAAGGCTTGTACGTTATTAATGTCGCGTGTATGCAGTTTATCGAGTTCCATTTTAACGACTTCCAAGAATAATCTGTGGAGACGTTCAATCATAACTACTGCTTCGAAATATGAATCTTTCATGATTTAATACCTATGTTTTTGTGTTCTTAACTTAAATTTACAGAGAATTTGTTAAAAATAATTTAATAACTAAAAAATATTTTTCAAGAATATTTATTAGTATCCATGAAAAATATTTGAAAAATTCAAAGCAAACAACGTTTTGTAAAAGAAAAACCCCTTATTTTCCTTATTTGTGTAATTATTTTTATTTTTTTATATATTTAAAAATTATTGTTTTCCTTAAAATTTAAGAAGGCGTTCTCGTGTTTTTTGAAATAACGTCTAAAATTCCATTCACAAAAGAAACTTCTTTGTCTTGGAAGAATTCTTTGGATATTTCAATGTACTCATTCAAGATAACCGGAAGAGGCACTATATCTTCATAGCTGAGCTCATAGCAAGCAGCTAGAAGAATCCCTCTCATGACGGAAGGTAGCCTATCAAGCCTCCAGTTCTCTACTAAATGCTTTTCAATGAGTTCATTTAGCTCCTTTGAATTTTTATGAACTCCCAAAACCAAATTTTGAAAAAAGGGGATATCTGGGTTAAAATAGATTTTCTCTTCTTGTAAAAGTGAAAACCGATGTTCTGTGAATTCATTCAGTATGGTTTCCACATCTTGTCCGGTTTGTTCTAATTGATATAAGGCCTGAACGGCCGCCAATCTAGCAGAACGTCTTGAAGAAGGTCTTTGATTTTTGTTTTTCATTTTTTCAAAACTATCCTAAGCTTATGGAGCTAAAATTGAACTTGGTTCCAGCCCAAATCTTTGTTTAAGGTCAATTAAATTAATACATGATAAGGCTGCACTATGGCCTAGTTCGCCATAGTTAGCATTTTCGTCTATGGCATCTGCAACAATTAGACCGTAACTTATTGGCAATGTATAATAACAAGCTAAATCTTGTAAGGAACGTAAAACCTCTGTGTAAACTAAGGAATTACAAGCCATTTCGCTTTTTAAAAAAGAGCCTAATATGATATAGCCATCAGGCCGCTGCCAACCGGCTCCTTTATTTGGTTCTGTTCCTTTAGTGGCTTCAATTGCAATCCGCAAAGCAGGAGGAAGTTCTAGTACAGAAGGAAGAGTAATCCGACTGTGCCCAATCCTATTAATTTCTAAAGTTTTGACGACGCTCTTGTACAGTTGCTCGCTAACTTTAGTCTTATCTCTAGCCTCAAGGATAACTACATGAAATTCATAAGGGGTCATAAAATAAATCAGCCTAACATTTTTGGTCTACTCTATGCCGCAAGCTCCTTGCCTGTCAACGTGATCTTCAATCTTTATGAAAACTTACTGCATATTTTAATTAATTTTTGAATTAATTTTCAGGATTTAGATAAATTGGAAATAGAAAAAGAATTCAATGTCTTGATACAAAGAATGAAGTAAATAAATTTAACAAGAACATTTCATCCTTTTTCTTCTTGATCTTTTCTGGCAAAAACATCGTTTACGATTTCTGTTGTTTGAGGAGTTTCTTTTAAGTTATTTATTTCTTCATCCTTTGAGCGATTTCTTTGTTGCTCTTTGCGTTTTAGCAGGTTCTGCCTGAGTGCCTCGCTAAGGCGATTATATTTAGGATTTTTTGCTTTTGTCATTTTATCAATTCTTTTTAAACAAGAGGTTGGTTACTTGCATGGCGTTGCTGGCGCTTAATTTTGACAACAAGGTAAAGTATGGGAACGCTAAATAAACTGGATAGAAAAAACAAAACCATCCATCCATAGGTGTCTGCAATCCATCCTGACCCCGTTGATATGAGAACTCGGCTTAAAGAGCCAACAGAATAAAGCAGAGTAAATTGACTGGCAGTAAATGGGGCTTTGCAGAACTTTGATAGATAAGCGATAAATGCTGTAGAGCATAGACCAGAGCAAAAACTCTCAACAGCTATGGTTATGACAAGGGCGCTCATCACATGCCCCACTTGAGCTTGGATCATAAACATTAGACAAGACAATGTTTGAAGGGTCGCGCACATAACAAGTGTTTGAATAATTCCAAGCTGATGGATAAGAATGCCACCAATAAGACCACCACTTACCATCATGCTAATGCCAAAGAATTTTGTAACATTTGCATATTCAATTTTAGTAAACCCCAGTTCATATAAAAATGGAGTCGACATTGAATTTAAAACCGTATCACCCATTTTAAAACAAAAAATAAACAGCAGCAGGTACGGAAAATAAGATTTTGTTAAAAGGTCCTTCCATGAATTTGAATAAACCTGATAAAAGCTGCTTATAAAGGTTAGAGGCGGTTTATCTTTAATGTTTTGTGTATGTTTAGTGGCTTTATGGATGGGTTCTTTAAGCATTAAAACAGCAATAATTCCTAATATTCCTGTTAAGGCAGTTAGACAGTAAGCGAGAGTCCAGTTTAAGCAAGCGGCAAGATAGAGTGTTCCTGCGCCCGATGTTAACATTCCAAGGCGAAAGCCAATCGTTTCCATAGCAGCGCCGGCGCCTGTTGATTTTTCATGGAGAAGCTCAATTCGGTATGCGTCTGTAATTATGTCTTGAGTTGCCGCAAAAAAAGAAACAAGGAAGGCAAAGGTGCCTGTTAGAAATAAATTTTTTTCTGGGTTACTGAGTCCCAAAGCTATGATGCTTATAAAAATACCCGCCTGAGCTAAAAGTGACCAGCTTTTCCGCCGGCTAAAAATTCTTGTCAAATAGGGAATGGAAAAAGAATCTATGAAAGGGGACCACAGGAATTTTAGGCTATAGGGTAAGCTTGCGAGCATAAAAAGCCCAATAACACTTTTACTTACATGAAGTTCTGTTAGCCAAAAACTTAAAGTAGAAAGTGTTAGCAAAAAAGGAACGCCGCTTACAAATCCAAGTGCAAGGAGAATGAGAAGAGGGCGATGGAAATAAATTGATAGCATATGTAAACTTATTTTATTTTATATAATTCATATAACAGTTTCGGTATTTTTTTTCTATATCTAGGTAGGTTTGAAGAGGGAGTGCCAAAGATTTTTGTCAGGTTTATCAGATTTTATGGGGATATTTATCCTTAAAGTCTATACTTTTTTAATTATCGTGTATACATAAGTAAACAAAAAATGCTATAAGATTGTGATCTTAAAGATTTTTTAATTTTTCCCTAAATTTTGGCAAGTATTATTGATTTGTTAATACTTCCATATTAAAAATAAATTAGAAGATAAATTTTATTTTAACATGACTTGTTTGCAATAAAAAATGCTAAAGAACCCACAATTTTGGAACCATACTTTCGGAATCAGCCAGGCCTTGCGGCCCATCTCTTGGCTGTATCATCAGGCGTCCACTTGGCGAGAGGGTAGAATTACGCCTATCAAGGTTGAAATTCCGGTAATTTGTGTTGGTAATATAGTTATGGGCGGTGCTGGAAAAACGCCTACCGTTATGGCACTTGTTGAAATTTTAAAGTCTATAGGCCATGCGCCACATATTCTAAGCAGAGGATACGGTGGATATCTTAAAGATACCGTTCTTGTGGATCCTGCAGAACATTCATATTTGCAAGTAGGCGATGAACCTCTTTTGCTTGCTCAAATAGCCCCAACTTGGATTGGTAGTGACCGAATAGCCTCTGCAAGGGCAGCAAAAAAAGCAGGGGCCACAATTATTGTAATGGACGATGGCCTTCAAAACCCAAGTTTATTTAAAGATTTTAGCCTGATTGTTATTGATGCTATTCAAGGATTTGGGAATCAGTTGGTGTTTCCAGCTGGGCCATTGCGAGAACCTATACAAAAAGGACTTAAACGAGCGCATGCGGTTGTTGTGATTGGGAAAGGCAACCCATTTAAACTGACAGTAAAAGGGCAATTTGGTGCTAGACTTACCTGTTCTGGCCCTCAAACTTTAGAACCTGTTGTGGCTTTTGCAGGCATTGGTTATCCAGAAAAATTTCGCCATTCATTAGAGCAGAATAATTATATAGTTCGTGAATTTATAGCCTTCGCAGATCATCATCCTTATACAATTACGGATATTCAGCGGTTATTAAAAATAGCAGAGCACCATGAGAGTAAGTTAATTACAACATCAAAAGATTTATTGCGGATACCTTTCGATTATCGTAGCCGCGTCAATATTTTGCCAATCCAGTTGCAATTTGATAACACCGAAGAAATTCGAAATTTGCTTCTTGAAAGATTTCCTGTTTAAAAACTTTTGTAAAAGTTTTTGAGATGGTTTGGTTTGTATATTGTGGTTAATTCCCTTATAAAATAATAAGAACCTGTATTCACAAAATTTATCTTCAGCGAAAGAGATCAAATTAACGGATACAAGCCGCAAAGTGCAGGTCATAGCAGAGCCTACGGCCAAGCTTTAATGCGCTATATCAGTTAATTTGAACCTTTCCCTCTGGGCGGCGTCAAAAGGGTTTTTTGCTACGTCAAAGATTTTGACCGTAGACAAAGCTATGGTCTGCAGCCTTTTCCTTGCAGAAAACCCTTTTGAACTGCAACGCTGAATGATGAATTTTGTAAATACAGGTTCTAACAATTATCGTCATCGCGAGCGGCAGCGTGTCGATCCAGGACAATGTTGAAACTTAATTTTACTGGATTGCCACGTCGCTTACGCTCC
>JAIEMR010000093.1 GCA_019751935.1 Alphaproteobacteria bacterium | reverse complement strand
GCACAACAGATTGGCTATTGCATGGTGAAGGAACACCTCCGCTTTTTGCAGTTGAAACTATTAATCGCGAACTTGAAAAAGTTACGGATGATATGTCTGGTAACCCTTCATTGGTTAGTCCAGTGCTGGTAGAGTCTGCTGTTTTCGGGCGTTATAACCCCGGATCTTTTGTGATGCAGGTTTCAGATAATTCGATGCTTCCGCAGTTTGAAAGAGGTGATTATGTAGGGGGAATCAAACAAGATTTGTCCTTGAAACCTACTGATTTTGGAAAAATCTATATTGTAATATTAGAAGATGGATCGCAGGTTGTTCGAATTGTTTACCAAGGAGACACTGAGAAGACCTTCACTTTGGGTTGTTTGAATCTCTTAAATCAGCAAAAGAATCCTATTATGAGTGAAATCAAACCAAAAGAACTTTATCAAGTTGTTTGGCACCGTAAAAACTAAGAAGTTATCTGTGGGGACTTGCATTGTCATGCAAAGTTCCCAAGAAACCTAGTTTATTATAGAGTATTAGTTTATTACCGCATTAATTCCATCCCACCTATTAGGGCTAGTACTGATAGGCTAATTGAAGCAAAAGCATATAAAAAAGCATGAGTCCATTTCCCCTGTTCCATTAACAGAACAAAATCTAAAGAAAACGCTGAAAATGTTGTAAATCCTCCTAAGAGTCCTGTAATAAGGAAAGCCTTAAGGTTAAAAGGGAGCATGCCCTTGTAAGTCATATACCCTGTTAAAAGACCCATTGCAAGTCCACCCAGCAAATTTACAATTAAAGTTGCAATTGGAAAGGCTGTTGAGCACGTCATATTGACTATATGGCATAAAGAATAACGGAATAAGGCTCCAAGTGCACCTCCCATTGCAATGCACGATGCTGTTATCACTGTTTTCCCCACTTAATCTACAAAGCACTAACTAGATTCTATCTTTCAAGCTTTGGCATATTCAAGGTTTTCGGTTGGAAATGAACTGCCAACAGGTTGAGTGGATGCAGGAAATGAAGCATGCATATGACAGATTTTCCAATCATCATCTTCTTTGATCGCATAAATTGAACCGCGAAGATGCGGATATCTATAAACATCTCCTTTGATTATGATCGTAGCGGAAAAGGTACCAGAGGCCCAGTTGGGAAAGTCTGAATGAATAAAACTATTAGCAGTAAATTCGATTTGACTGATATCAGATTGGCTCCAATCACGTAGAATCTGGTTTTTAATTTCGTCTAATGTAGTTAAGCGTTCATCAACGCCTGTGCCCCACATAAATGGTTTGTGTTTTTTGGTAAATAAATCTAAAAGGTTTTCTAAATTTCGTTCGTTATAAAAAAGACAAAATTTCTTTAACAAATAAACAGCCGGATGTGTGTTTGCAAGTTTCATCAGTAACTCCTATTGGTAAAAGTAATGATTTTTAAATTACCAGCAACTTAGGGAATCAAATTACGGACAAGCAGCAAGAAGCTTTGTCAAATCTGTGCTAGAACTAGAGCCTGTTCGATCTTTTATGCGATTGAAATAGGTTTCAACAGTGCGAGATGAAATGGAAAGATGCTCCGCTATTTGTTTATATGATTTGCCTTCATTTAAGAGTTGCAGACAAAAAATTTCTTGATGGGTTAAATATGTTGGGCCATTGAATCCCTTGACTTGGCATTTTGATGATTTATTGGGCAAACACATTTTTTTATGATTTTTGTCTTGCATATGAATGGGCGGGAGAATTTTTTTGTTTTCTACAATTTTAACTTGTTTAGAATTTTTTCTCAGAAAATCATCACCAAAATTTTCCATAGTTTTTAGATGGTTAAAATAGTAGGACATGGGGTTGGAGCGTGTGCTTTTCATCGCAAAACCGACCATATCATAAAAATTTTTCTGCCTTTTTACTAAGGTTATTCCGTGATGCATATCAAATTTTTCTTTAACAATCTGAACCGGGAGAAAGGGAAGTTCTTCATCCCAGGTAAATGTATAGGATGCGTACCTGGTATGCTCTTCTTGAAAAGACGAAAGGATGGGAAAGTCATTCTCTAAAAAATATAAAAAAGCCTCTGTTTTATTAATAAGCAAACTAAAAGAGCCATCATCGTAACACCTCAAAAACTGAAAATAGCTGAGGTTATGAGAGTCTAAGAAGCTTTGACATACATTTTCAATTTGGTCTTTTAGTTGAAGGGTTGGATGGTTATGTTCAAGGTTGAATGGCATAAGACCTCCCTTTAATTACTCAATTAAGTGATTTTATCGACTTCTAAACCTCTCTTCAATCACAGAAAGAGCTGTTTTTCGCTTTAACTCATCAAGTTATTTAAACCTTAAACCGAAGTTGTTTGGGTATATTCGCTGTTTATGATATAGATAGGGTAATTCTTAAGTCATTTTAGAAACTTTCATTTCTTTTAATCGCGTCGATGATTTTTTTTAATAACACACCATTTCTTCCTCAGGGCGCTAAGACCTTCTTTAAGCGTAGCTTTCAAGAATCACTGGGCTTGTGTCTTGTCATTTTGATGATATGGTTTTCATTATCGATTTGGGGATATTCTCCCTTTGATCCTTCTTTAAATACTGCGACTCAAAATGCAGTTAGTAATTGGATGGGGTTGCCTGGTGCGATTGCCTCTGACCTTCTTTTGCAAAGTTTTGGCCTAGCCAGCTTCATGTTTTTGAGTATTGCTTGTATTTGGGGGTGGCGCTTGATGCGAAACCAAACTCGAAGTCTTAGCATATTGAGATTTTTTCTAAGCATTATTGCGACTTTTCTCTTTGGTATGGTTCTAATAGCAATTCCATTTTTCACTCATGATGCTCAAGTTATCCAAGGTTCATCTAACTGGTCTAAAATTCCTTGTGTGGGAGGAGTATTTAGCTATTTACTGTTATTAAATTGGCAAAGACTTCTTTATCAGTTTCACCTAAATGCTGCTTTGAAGCCTTCCATTGTCTTGATGTTAATAGGATCGCTCACGCTAGCATGGTATAGCACAGGTTTATCTTTTCAGCAGCTTTTCAAGGCAATGAGAGGAATTTACAAAGGCTTTATTTGGCTTGCCATGGCGTGTGGAAAAGGATTTCAACAGGGCTATAGCCTTACAAATACTTTTACACACAAGAGAAAAAACAAAAACTCTTTTATGGGCGAAGATAATTTTGAGACAGTCATATCAGAAGAAAGTAATCTTTTTGCACAAGAAATGTTTTCAGATGATTCTGCAGACTTTGACGATAATATTGCCATGGAGGATTTTGAAACATTGGATTCTCCTTCATTTGTGGAAAGCGACAAGGCTGATCAGATTTTTAGCAAAACAAAAAGGACTTCTTCAAGAAAAGAATTTGAGGTCCCACAATCTGTTTTGCTTAGCGGTGAATATCATCTTCCTCCAATCGATTTATTGGATCATGCCAGTTCAAAAAGTACAGTTAAAACAGTCCCTCAAGATGTTTTAGAAAGCTCTGCTAAACAACTCGAAAGCGTCCTGGAAGAATTTGGAATCAGAGGGGAAATTGTCAATATTCGCCCTGGTCCTGTTGTAACGATGTACGAATTAAAACCAGCGCCTGGCATTAAAACCTCAAGGGTGATTGGGCTTGCAGATGATATTGCGCGTTCCATGAGCGCGTTGTCTGCTCGTATCGCAGTTATTCCGGGGCAAAATGTCATTGGTATTGAGTTACCCAATCCGTATCGTCAGACAGTTTATCTTAAAGAGCTGCTTGCTTCTACTGACTATCAGCAAACAAAGCAAAATCTTCCTTTAATTTTGGGTAAAGATATAGGCGGCCAGCCAATTATTGCAGATCTTGTGCGTATGCCACATTTATTGGTGGCGGGAACTACTGGGTCAGGTAAATCTGTTTCTATTAACACGATGATTTTATCGCTTCTATTTAAATTTTCTCCCGATCAATGCAAATTCATTATGATTGACCCAAAGATGCTGGAATTGTCTGTGTATGATGAAATTCCGCACCTATTAGCGCCTGTCGTAACAGATCCTAAAAAAGCTGTGATTGCTTTGAAATGGGCGGTTCGAGAAATGGAAAATCGTTACCGGGCGATGGCTAAGCTTGGGGTTCGCAACATTGATGGATTCAATGCAAGGCTTATAGAAGCCCGTCAAACAGGTGAAATTTTAATTCGACGAATTCAAACTGGATTTGATCCAGAAACAGGAAAACCAATTTTTGAAAACCAGACTTTAGATTTCGAAGCTCTTCCCTATATCGTCGTTGTAGTCGATGAAATGGCTGATCTGATGTTGGTTGCTGGTAAGGAAATTGAAGGTGCCGTCCAAAGGCTAGCTCAAATGGCCAGAGCAGCAGGAATTCACTTGATTATGGCAACGCAAAGGCCTTCGGTCGATGTGATTACAGGAACGATTAAGGCAAACTTTCCAACCCGTATCAGTTTCCAGGTAACCTCTAAAATTGATAGCCGCACGATTTTGGGCGAGCAAGGCGCAGAACAGCTACTCGGCCAAGGCGATATGCTACATATGGCTGGCGGTGGTCGTATTTCACGTGTGCATGGACCTTTTGTCAAAGACGATGAAGTTGAACGAATTGTTAAATACCTTAAAATCCAGGGTGAGCCTAATTATATTGAAAGCATCACAGAGGATGATGAGCAGGTAGCAGCGCCAGCATCTGACGGAGGCGGCGATGAGCTATATAGGCAAGCCCTTGAACTTGTTTTGCGCGAAGGTAAAGTGTCAACCAGCTTTGTTCAGCGTCATTTACAAATAGGCTATAACAGGGCGGCACGTATTGTTGAGCAGATGGAAAAAGAAGGCGTTATTAGCTCTGCTAATCATGTTGGAAAACGAGAAATTTTACAAAGGTAGAAAAATATATGAAAAAGTTTTTAATTCTTTTTTTAGCGCTTCTTTATCCAGCTTTAGCAATTGAACCTAATAAAGCGACACAGCTCCAAATCCAAGATTATCTGAATGGTATTACAGCCCTTGTTTCAGATTTTGTTCAAACCAATCCTGATGGAGATAAAGTCAGAGGTAAAATTTGGTTAAAACGCACAGGCGCTGAAGGGGGAAAGCTAAGGATTGATTACGAAAAAAGAATTCCTCAGCGAATTATTGCGCTTAAAAATAATCTTTATATTTATGATCTGAACACGAATGAAACACCCGAGCCTCAAGATCTTGGTAATATGCCAGCAGCATTTATTTTGCAAAATGAGATTAATTTAACCAAGGATGCCGTGTTTGAAACACCAGTAAAAAGCCCAGATGGTCAGTTTTTAAGCATTCGCCTTACCGATCCAGCGCCTCTCACATTGATGTTTAGTTTGTACCCAAATGGCAATATAAAAGGCCTAGCTGGATGGGTTTTAGAAGATTCACATGGCTTGATTTGCGTCGATCTCATTGATATGCAAGACAATGATCCACGCTTAGTGCCAGCTGATTTATTTAAGCCACCTTTTAAAGATATAGTGGTCGATTAAAATTAAACCACGGGGTGATAAACTTCATTCACTTCTTCTAAGGCGCCGGTGCTATCGTAGTGGAGAATGGCGATGGTTGTGAATTGTCCTAATGTTTTAGAGGTTAAAAAATAACGTACAACGCAGGTTTTACCATCATTTCCAGCTATTTGATCAAGGGGTTCAATCTGCCAACCCTCTGAAGCTTTCGTTAAATCTTTTAGTTGATTTTTGAACTCTTGATCTGTTTCTAGGGCAAGCTTTCCATTGATGATTTTTTTGCATTTTGCAGCAAATGGATGGGGAGAGTTCATAAAACCTCCATCTGGAGAGGCGCCGACTTCTTTTAAATAATCAATGTATTTTTGGGCAACTTTCAGACCATCAATCTCTTTGGTGCTTTTCTCTACGACAGAGGTTTTTTCATCACAAGGAAAAACATCAGGTGAGGTTGTAGGCGCACTTCCCATAGTTGTAGTGGATAAGGCTAGGGATAAAAGTAAGGAGAATGTAATTTTTTTCATTATGACTCTCTGAAAGATGTTAAAGCCCACTTAGAGTAATAGTAATAAATTCATATCTAACCCATTTGCAATAAAATTATTGGGTTCATTCATCTGTTTTTTGCTTCATTGCTGCAACAATCATCGTCATTGCGAGCGTTAGCGTGGCGATCCAGGAAAATGTTGAAAGCACAAAGATTTTACTGGATTGCCACGTCGCCCCAATATCCTTTTGGGGCTCCTCGCAATGATGTGAGTCTGTTGATCCAAACCTAATCCCTAAAGATTTCTAAATAGCGCCAATACATAAAGGACCGGCCATAGATCTGGTTTTCATCCTTTTGCTCTAAAATGCCCAAGTCAATAAAGCGATTAATAACTTTGCTAGCGCCTTGGCGGGTAAAGCCTGTCCATTCTTCGATAATAGAGACATTCACGACAGGCAGTTTATAAAGCTGCATTAAAATCTCAATAGCACTTGCAGCAGCTGTTTTGCCTAAAGTCTGGATTTTTTTCATGTCTTCTTCACGAAGGGCTGTAATTTTTTTAGCGGTTTGAATTGCTTCCTGTGACATTTGAATAATGCCGTCCAAAAAGAAATCGATCCATTCTTCTATGTTGCCGTGGTGATACCCTTCGAGGCGTTCATAATATGTTTTTTGGTGTCTTTTGAAATAAGACGATAAAAACAAAACAGGGCGCTCTAAAAGTTTAGTCAAACAGAGGGTAAGTGTGATCAGCATTCTTCCTGTACGTCCATTCCCATCCAAAAAGGGGTGAATGGTTTCAAATTGAGCGTGAATAAGGGCCGTTTTTAAAACAGGCAAAAGCTCATCTTCCATATGAAAGAATTTTTCCAAATCACTTAAAGCCTGGTTCATTTCATGGACAGGTGGCGGCACAAATAGGGCGTTACTGGGCGTTGTTCCGCCAATCCAGTTTTGAGAATTACGGAAATTACCTGGGTCCGCAAAATGGCTGGTGCGTGCGCCTTCCATAAGTTCTTTATGAATTTCTTTGATTAGCCGCAGGCTTAAAGGAAAATCTTTTAACCTTTCAAGGCCGTAATTAAGCGCTTCTATATAGTGTAAAATATCGTCCACATCCGCAGGCAGTTTTTCAGATGTTTTAGCAGTTGCTTCGATGGCATCAATCATGGTGGCGCGCGTTCCTTCGATCTGGCTTGAGGAAGCAGCATCTTTACAGATGTACATAAACAAAAAGAAATCAACATCCGGCAACAGCTGGGTTATTCCATCCAATTTACCCAAGGATAGAGTTGCCATACTGGCTTTTTGGATCAGCTTTGTTGAAAGATACAGCCCATCTTTGGGCGGAAACTCTTCTGGAATAAAAGCTTTATACCCTTGAGGTTGAAGAAGAAATTGACCTATTTTCATTTGAAATCGTTTACATTTTTGTGACTATGTAAACATTTTGATGTATTTCGTTTACATATTCAAGGAGATTGTAAGCCGCAGACCTCAAAAGTATAAATTAAAAGATTTTTTTAAAGAGCTGGAGATGATTGTTTGTCTTTCTTCATAAGCAACATCTTTTCTCCCATTTCATTTAATGTGGTTTGGTCAAGGACCTTTTTGGTTTTTGGAAAAAGATCATTTTCTTCCTCTTTAATATGATGCTCTAAGTTTTCCTTTAAGACAGTAAGTTTTGGTTTCCAGTTTTCTTCTTTAGGTTCTGTCTTTTCCAATTCCTCTAAAATCAGATCAATCACATGATGTTCTTCAAATGCCTCTAACACTAAGTCTTTTGTTTCTTGATGTTTTTTTAAAGCAGGATAAAAAATAATTTCTTCTATTTTCTCATGCAACTCTAGTTCTTCTTTTAATGTATTAAATAACTTGAGTTGTGTTTTAATTGCCGTATTTGATGTTTCACACAAAGTAGAAATAATTTCTTTAACTTTGTTGTGATCAGTTTTTAAGAGATCTAAGATATTCATTTATATCTCCTTACTTTAGAGTTAAAAATAAACCAGATAAAATTACTGTAAGGAAAAGTTATATCGGAGGTTTCCCTCCGATATAACATAGTATGGAGCTTAATTAGTGACGCGGATATTAGTTGCCGCCAGCCGTCCATGGTTATCCAGAGACTCAAAGGATATTTTTTGCCCTTCATAAAGGCTGTCATATCCGGATTGCTTTAAAGTAGTGATGTGAACGAAGGCGTCTTCTCCTCCTTCATCGGAGCGAATAAAGCCATATCCTTTTGTGGTGTTAAACCACTTTACAGTTCCAGTTGTCATGGATGATCTCCTTCCATTGAACTTGAACTTGCATCTACTCTATACGCCTCTTAAAAATAAATGGCAATCATAAAATTAGTTAGGAAATGGGGTGTTACAACATGCAGATTGTACGTATCTTAATTAGGCTGGGATGAAGTATAATGAGATTGTGCAGTAAGGGTGCGGCGTTGATTCCTAATGCGTTTCATAAAACGGATAAAGAGAGGGCCTCACCAATGAAAATTCTATCTCATCCAATTTTTAGAAAATCATGGCTTTTTAACACAAGCGTTGTATTGACAGTAATCCTGGGTTTGGGAATTGCAGGGGGCATTTATGTGCGCTACCAGCTAGAACAATGGCTGAAAGAGCAAAATGCTACAATAGAAGTCAAGTCTTGGAAGCCTTCTTTTAGCGGCCTAAATTTTCCTTCCGTCGTGCTTGATAAAGCTATAATTAAATTTAAAAATCCACAAAGTATTATTAAGGATGCACAATTTAACAAAGCAGTGATAGGAATAAATTTAGGGCTTACTCTTCGTTCTTTTTTAACAGCGGGCGCATTATCTGTCAAAATAGAAGACATAAAGGTAGGTTTTTCAGATCAAACTTACATGAAAAGTGCAACAGTATCGGGCCATATTATAAGAAGATGGAATATTTACGAACTTCAAGACCTGCTAATTGAGCCTTTTCAATTTGGAGTACAACAGTATCAAGAGGAATCGCATCACAACGACCTTCTGCATTTGATACTTTATTGCATAAAAGGCAAGCTCAATTATCAAATTGATTCTCGGCATATAAATTTATTTTTAGAGGTACCCCAAGCAAATTTGCAAATGCCAGAAGGGAAAAGTTATGCTTTACAAGCAAAAGGTGAGCTGCAGTTACTTAATCAAGAAAATGCCAAGGTTCCTGTTAAAGGGGAAATATCTTTGCAAGTCCAATCTCTATTTAATTTTATATCCCATTTACATTCTATTGGAGTCATACAAGGAATAGAAAAAAATTTGGCTATGGTGCTAGGAGAATCGCTACCTTCTCAGCATGTAACTAATCAAAAAGCCAATAAAGAGAAAGATGTAATGTTAAAAGTAAAATTTCAACCCGATGCAATTTATATTGGACCATTAAAAGTTTACCCATAAGGAAAGTGTAGCTGAACCTATATAAATTGAGTATAAATTTACTTCATAGCGAGCACTACAATCGAATCTTTATATTGAGAACTATGCTTAAGATTATCTCAGGACGTTTTCGGCAAAAACGCCTCTATCTACCCGATGAAAAGACAACGCGCCCAACAATGGATAGGGTGCGTGAGGCGATATTCAACATTTTAGCACACCAATATCACATTCATTTTGATCAAATCACAGTTCTTGATGCCTTTGCAGGATCAGGCGCCCTGGGGCTGGAGAGTTTATCCAGAGGGGCAAAGCATATCTATTTTGTGGAACAAGACGTAAAAGTTAGAGCAGTTTTGCAAAACAACATAAAGCTTCTTTTGGGCGAAAACCAAACAACTGTTTTGGGGACGGATGTTTTAAAATTAGGAAAGGCTTCTAAACCGGTTGATTTGGTTTTCCTTGATCCACCTTATAAATCAGATCTTATAGAGCCTGTCTGCCTTCATTTACATAAACAAGGTTGGATCTGTGAAAGGACCTTACTTTGTATTGAATCTGCTTCAAAAAATATACCTAAATGTATTCCTTTATTTAGCCAACTTGAGCAGCGACGTTATGGTCAGTCGGGCATAAGCTTTTGGAAATATCTTGAGAAACCCCTGATGGCAACTTCACAGGCTGACTTATAGGTGCGCCCAATGAATTTTGTGTGTTAATGGTTTCCACATTCCAAATTCTGGTTTCAGGTTTAAAGGTATAAATCTCAGGCAGCCCATCGTGACGGCTATAAGAAATTGATTGAGTTTGAGGGACCTGAGCAAAAATTGGCAAGGAATCAATACCAAACTCAACCCCATAGTTTTTGAAAACAAGGGAAAAATCTTTTTGTTCCATCAAGGATGGGATCATCTCAATTAAATCTTGCAAGGAGGAGATATCTTTTTCGTTGATCTTAGTTAGACAAACAAGTGTTGATGAAGACCTTGGTAACATTGGTAAGTTTTCAAAGAAACTACTGCCAGGCCTAATATTGGTTATAAAGACTCTGTGATCACGGGCGCCTGTACGTCTAACAATAGCATCATCTGCTTCATAGAAAAAGGCTCCACCAAATTGAAGGATTTTCTTAATTTTACGCTGATGAAGATCGTATGTTTTGACTTTTAAGGACATAATTTTTCCGCGGCGAACCACAGTGATTTCAATTTCATCATCTGGTTTATCTAATGTCGCTTCGTTGATGGTTTTGTCAAAAAGATAAAGATTGGGTCCAATTTCTATGCCATTTACATGGGTTACCACATCGCCTACTTCAAATATTGTTTCTGCTGGCGTGGAAACCAAAATGCTAGTAATAGCAAGGACCCTATTAGAGGAATTAGGAAATTTGAGTCTATACTGGTCAGCTATATCATTTGGGAAATTATAAAAACGCACGTAATCATCAAGAGAGGAATACCCTAAAATGATACCACAGGAACGCCTGTTCGGGGTTTTTCCTTCATGAATGGCTTTGAGTGCATCAACGGCATACGAAATAGGCAAGGCGAAGGCGCTGGTAAGGCCATCTGAAGCATGAACAAGTCCAACGGCTTTATTGGATTGGGTAAACACCGGAGATCCACTGGCACCTCCTTGGGCATTTAAGCTGATTCTAAAAACCTGATTAGGTAGTAAATCCATGGCCTCAAAAGGGTTCGCAACCATACCAGGTTGTGGTGAAAAAGGTTTATTTTCATTTTTTCCAATCATATAAACCTGCTCACCTATGGTGACTTCACGGTTTTCTATTGGAACTTCGGCTGGTAATTTATCAATGTCTTCCGCACGGACTTTTAAGAAAGCAAAATCATGCCAAGGGTCTACGTATAAAAGATTGGCTCTGAGTTCCCGTCCATTAAAAAGGGTAATTTCATAATAAGGAACAACTTTATCAACGCCAACGACATGGGCATTGGTTAAAAGGATGCCATTCTTTTTATCGATAATGCTTCCAGTGCCAGATGTTGTGCCTTCTGAGTTATAGGCAGCTACCGTAGAGCGTGTCTTGATGCTAACAATATAGGGACGGGAGATATTGACCTGATCTTGTGTCACCGCCTGCAGAGGGGCGGACATAAGCAAGAAAGAGAATGAGAAGAGCACAAAAAAACGGAGCATTTGTAACTGAGCTTCCTTTTAAGAAATACGCTTATGTCTACAAGTACTCCGTTTTAAGGAGAAAAATCTAGATACTATTTTATCTTTGTTTCTTTAAAAGCAACGTGCTTACGAACAACAGGATCGTATTTTTTTAGTTCCATCTTTTCTGGCTTTTTACGTGGATTCTTTTTCGTAACGTAGAAAAAGCCAGTATCAGCTGTGCTAAGAAGTTTAATTTTAATTACTGCAGATTTTGCCATTTTTACAAACTTTCATTTAAAAACTTGCCGT
>JAIEMR010000114.1 GCA_019751935.1 Alphaproteobacteria bacterium | reverse complement strand
TGGGCTGTGGATCAGGACGAGATTGTGATCCTAAAAAGCTTCGTTATTCCCGTATTGTTATTATGACGGATGCGGACGTGGATGGAGCGCACATTGCATCCTTGCTGTTGACATTGTTTTTTCAAGAGACAAGACCGTTGATTGAGCAGGGGCATATATATCTAGCTCAGCCTCCTTTATATCGCCTGAGTCATAACCAACAAACGGTTTATGCGCGTGATGATGCAGAAAAGGAAAAACTTTTAAAAACAACTTTTAGTCGCGCGACTAAAGTAGACATTAGCCGTTTTAAAGGTTTGGGTGAGATGCCTGTTGATCAACTGCGTAGTACGACGATGGATCCCTCCAAACGAACTTTGCTCAGGGTTTCTTTAAATCCTGAACATAATACAGAGCATCATACAGATTTTGTAAATAGATTAATGGGTAAAAACCCAGAGTCACGATTTTTGTTTATTCAAGAAAACGCTCGTTTTGCAACTGATGTGGATGTGTAAGAACGTGATCTCGATGTAGCCAAAATATATACAATCTTCATCACGAAGCCTCGCAGGGGCTGTGGTGATCCAGTGGTTGTTTCTGGATGGCCACAAAGCCTAAGGCTTTTCGCCAGGACGATAATAAACCATTAAGAAACCTTAATTTATCTGGCTTTTTAACTTTCTTGCATCGAATTCAGGTTTTAAGTTATGGTTCAATCTTAACGATTGTACCTTCCTTCACAAGCTTCCATATTTCATCGATTTCTTCATTGGTAACGGCAATGCAGCCAAAGGTCCAATCATGTAAGGTGTGCAGTTTTCCAAGGTATGAAAACTGCTTTCCAAGTCCGTGAATCATGATATCTCCGCCAGGGGAAACCTTTTTCTTTTTCGCATTTTCTTTATCAGCCGTATTGGGATAAGAAATTTTCAAAGATTTATGGAATTGGCTATGTGGATTTTTTGAAGTGATTGTATATTCACCCTCGGGGGTTTTTCCATCGCCCTCTTGTTGTTTTGTTCCTATTGGAGCGAAACCAATGCTAATTTTGTAGCCCTTAATAAGCTTACCTTTATTATAAAGTTCCATTTTCCGCTGATTCTTTTTTATCAAAATCGTATCAGCAGTTAAGAGAGGGGTTTTCGTTTGTGATGTAGCTTTATTTTGTGAAAAGCAATCATCAAAAACTGCAAATAGAAAAATTACAGTTAAGAGCAAAAAAAATCGTTTTAGAAAGCGCATTTGATAAACTATTTTGGTTTTATATACTATAGTTCATAGCATATTTTAAAACAAAATAAGTATACAAAAATAATAAAATTTATTTTTTAATTAAATCCCTTTGGCGGTATGATAGCAAATATTTTTATTAAAAATAGTTTATATTTTTAAACTTATTAGATATATTTCATGAAGTCCTTTACACTAAAAATTGAAACAAACTTAATGGGGTGATGGCGTATGAGTAATAATATAGCTTTTAAGCTATTTGTAGCGATATTGATAGTTTCCTCGACAGCAAAAGCGACAGAAGATCTGGGTTTTGAAGAGCTGTCAAATCCTTCTTACAAAATGTCTGCATTAAATCGGGCACAGGCATTGCTTGCTTTAAGTGAAAAGAGTGTAGAGTTTGCTGAGCAGTGTTTGGATGAGATTATGCAAATCGCTAAGGGGAAATATGGTCTTGCTAGAAAAAGATCAGCAAGTACCGAAGAGCGAACAGTTGTTGGAAAAGCAATAGCAGCCCTTAAAAGACGTTTTTCTGGAAAATCTAATCCTTTTGAAGTCTCAGTGGATATTGAGGGAGTAGATGACTTTAAGTCAGCACAAAAAAAGCGCCATTTTTCTGCCTTAAGAGAAGGATTTGAACATATAACTGAGCTGATGAGTGATGAAACTGAAAGAGAGGTTGAAGTTTTCGGAATCTTGGTGCAATTCTCAGTTTTAGCTCCAAAACCAACAGTTGTGTCGGTTAGAGAACCAGTCAAACCTCATGAGGAGGAGGTTGTAGATGATTCTTTGCTTTCTTCTAAAGATGCGCCAAAACCTCAACCTAATTTTAGCTTGTCTACAGGGGACGGAAAGTCTGGAAGCAGTGAGGATGAGCTTGACATGGGTGTAGTTATGAATGAACTTCATAAAAAAAAGAAAGATTCACTGGGTGAAAGCCCTGTTGGAACTCCAAAATCATCACCTAAGCCTAGAAAGAAAGGGTCTAAACGAGATGATGAAGGGAAGGCTGAAGAAGAAACGGATGCCAAAGAATCAGGCCGTAGTTTGGGAGAGTCTTCTAGTACAGCAGTTTCATCAAGCGATATAGTAACGCCGCCAAATGTGGTAGTTGATGCTGAGGCACAAGCAGCTCTAGAAAAGCAAAAAAGAGAAGAGGAAGAAGCAGCAGAAGAGGCAGAAAGAAAGCGAAAAGCAGATGAGGTGATACCAAGCAGCTCTGGGGGAGGTAGTGGCAAAGGTCAAGCACTACCGCCGCCTGCAGCGTCAAATGGCCAAGGTGGTGGTGAAGCCAGCAATGCTGCAGGTGAAGAAGAAGTAGTTCAAAATGCCGGATGTTGTGGTAGAAGAAGAAGCTGGAGTTTGAAGTTCTGGTAGAGTTAGCTTAATAAGCCTCTCCCTTTAAAAGAGAGAGGCTCTACTTTAATCCTTTATATAACTAATCCTTTAATAATGACAATCATCGTCATCACGAAGCCCCGCAGGAGCTGCAGTGATCTAGTAAGATGTTGAAACTAAGGGGTTTTTCTGGATCTCCACGCTTCGTAAGTATATCTTCAATTTATATTGACTCCGCGTTACAACCCTATTTCTCAACCCTTTTAAACAAATCATCTTGACTATCGTACATAAGGTTAATCAAGCAAACATCTGCTTTTTGACGGCTTTTTTGGAATCCAAATTCAATCTGCCCTTCGTCAGTGCCTGAATAAGCAAGCGCTAATTCATTTCCTGAAAAATTAAATTCATCGCCGTTCCAATGGTTAAGCAAAATCTCACGGGAACGATAGGTCATCCAAAGTTTATCATCTTTCAGTGTTATTTTAATTTTTCCGTATTGCTCATTTTCAAATTCACCCTCATAAACCTTTAAATCTTTACAAGGACGGGGATTTTGTTGTCGCTCTTTGATCATGAATTGTTTGTTTCCAGTTCTAATGCTCGACATGGTTTGAGTAATTTCTTGATCCCAATCATGTTTCGGAAGATCTAAATAAAGATCTAAAAACGTTGACCGAAGTGCCTCTGGCATTAAACTCACACGCATAGCTCCAAAGTTGGAGAGGATTGCTACACCAAGATTATGCTCAGGAATTAAAAATGTGAGCCCTCTTACACCAGAAAAACCACTCATGTGTCCAATCACATTTACTTTTTTCTCGTTAATTCCATATTCATACAAAAACCATCCCATGCCATAATGAACATTTCGGATCCGTGTTCCTGGAAATTGCAAATCATCAAATTTTAAGTTGGTTGCTGCAATATTAGACTTTCTAAGTTCAGCGCAGTTTTCTTTTGATACAAGCTGTCTACCATTGACAGCGCAATTGTTTAAGTTAAATAAAAGCCATTTTGACATATCATGGATGGATGTATTAATGCCTGTACTGCCATTAAAAACATACATTTGTGAAGGAATAGGGATAGAAACAACTTTATCATCAAGGGTATAATGAGGAATAGCAACGTTCTTTGGCACACATAATCCAAAGAATTCTTTAATAGCAGTAAACCAGCTTTTATTTTGTTCTATGGCTTCGAGTCCTACGCTAGAGTCTTTCATTTCAAGCGGTTCAAAAAATCTTTTTGTAAATAAGTCGTTGAGAGTTTGACCTGTTGCCTTTTCCACAACCAGTCCTGCCACTCCAAATAAATGATTTTGATAGGCATAATCTTGCCTAAAAGGAGTTTTAAAGTGTTGTTTGGAAAGGCTCTGGATAATTTCTGTTTGATTTCCGCCCGCATACCAAACTCGATCACTAGAGAAAGGTTTAAGGCCACTTCTATGAGATATTAAGTCGCGAATTGTAAATTTCTTGGTAACGTCGGGGTCGCTTAAGCTAAAATCTGGAAGATACTTCGTGACTAGATCGTCCCATTTCAGTTTACCCTCATCGACGAGTCCCGCAATCAAAGTAGCTAAAAAAGTTTTTGTTAAAGAAGCAATAGGAAAAACAGTGTGTTCATTTATGGTTTTGTCTTTTCCAATTTCTAGAACGCCAAAAGCTTTTTCATAGACAACTTGCCCATCTTTTACAATGACAACGGCTACGCCAGGCGCTTCCCATTTTTGCATTGAGGACTGAATGCTTTTTTCAAAAGCAGGCAGAATCTTGTGAATATCTTGCTGAGAAAAGGCGTTGGATAGAAAAAAAGTGCCTAGAACCAGTAATCTTAATAAAAAGAGCATAGTGAAACTTAATAAATTTATTAAATATTAACCTTATTCCATTATACATAAATTAAAGAGAGAAAAAAGTACTTTACTGCTTATTTTCCTTTATAGGATGGAGATAAAAATGAATTTTAAGGCAACAATTTTAGCTTGTATAACGTTTTTAGTTGGTATTGCGATTATCGTTATGTATGCAAGTCAACAAGATCGATATGCAATTTTTTCACAAGATAAAGCAATCTTTGTTTTTGATAGAAAGAATGCAACGCTTAATTTTTGTAATGAACACGCTTGTCAGTTAATCACGCCCTATGTGGGCGAAAATGGGGCATTGCCTCCACAAATGGCGCAGGTTATTCAACCTTTTATGCCTCAGATGGCTCCACAAAGTTCATTGCAAACTCCTGCTGTTCCAACGGCGCAGCCTCAGCAAGTTGTTCTAATGTCTGCTCCACAAGCTTCTGCGAAATCACCAGCGGCAGCTCCAGCTGCTGCTCCAACTGCGGCTCCAGCTGCTGCTCCAACTGCGGTTCCAGCTCCAGCTGCTGCTCCAACTGCGGCTCCAGCTCCAGCGGCACCTGTCGCGCCAGCAGCAGATGCAGCACCTGCAGAAGCCCCAGCAGCAGATGCAGCACCTGCAGAAGCCCCAGCAGCAGATGCAGCACCTGCAGAAGCCCCAGCAGAATAAATTTTAAAAGGTAAAAAAGAAGTGGAGGAGATATAAATCTCCTCTCTTTTATTTTTCGATACGTGCAACACGTAGGATATTTGTACCTCCAGAAGCACCAAAAGGAACACCTGCAGTTACAATAATTTGATCATTATGAGCAGCAAATTTTTCAACAACTGCAATTCTACAGGCAGTTTCAACCATTTGAGAAAAGCTATGGACGTCCTCTGTTAAAGCGGCATGCGCACCCCACACAAGTGCAAGAAAGCGAGCAGTATCTAAATTTGGTGTTAATGCTAAAATAGAAGATTCTGGACGCTCACGAGCTGCCCTGAGGGTTGTTGATCCTGTTTCTGAAAAAGTAACGATAACACCAGCGTTAATGATGTGAGCAACCTGACGTGCTGAAGCTGTGATGGCGTCAGCAACAGTATTTAACGGCGCTAAATGACTATTATCCATCATTTCACGATAAACTGGATCTTGTTCTGTTTTTGAAATAATACGATTCATCATTTCAACAGCCTCAACAGGGTATTGTCCTGAAGCAGATTCTGCAGACAGCATGACAGCATCAACCCCATCATAAATAGCAACTGCAACGTCAGAAGCTTCTGCCCGTGTTGGAGAGGGAGAATGAATCATGGAATCTAGCATTTGTGTTGCAACGACTACCGGTTTTCCAGCAACTCTGCAGGCTCTAATTATTTTCTTTTGAATACTTGGGACTTCTTCTGGCATCATTTCAACGCCAAGGTCCCCGCGCGCAACCATAATGGCGTCTGCAAGTTTAACAATCCCTTCTAAATGCTGAATCGCCATAGGTTTTTCTAGTTTGGCAATGATCTTTGCTTTGTCTTGAATAATAACTTTAGCTTCTTGGATATCTTCGGGTTTTTGGACAAAGGACAAGGCGACCCAGTCTACTCCTAAGCTGAGACCAAAATTTAGATCTTTTTTATCTTTTTCAGTCAGTGCCGATATTGGTAACATCACACTTGGGACATTAACGCCTTTTCGGTTGGATAGTTCTCCTCCGTTAATCACAAGCGTTTCAGCGTTTTCTTTGCTGCATGACAGCACTTTAAGACGTATTTTTCCATCATCTAACAAAAGATCTGTTTCTGGCTTTAAAGCCGCAAATATCTCAGCATGGGGCAAGCAAACGCGCTGTGAATTTCCAGGTTCTGAGTTTAAATCAAAACTGAATTTTTCGTTCGGTTTTAAATAGATTTTCCCCTCCGCAAACGTCCCTACACGAAGTTTAGGGCCTTGAAGATCCATCATGATGGCAATAGGTCTTTTGAGTTTTTTTTCAACGTTTCTAATCATTTGAACACGTTCTTCGTGATCTTCGTGACTTCCGTGAGAAAAATTCAAACGAAAAACATCCGCGCCAGCTTTAAAAAGTTCTTCAATCTTTTCCAAAGAAGAACTAGAGGGGCCTAACGTTGCTACAATCTTAGCTTTTCTAAAGCGACGCATAATAATATTCCTTTTAGCAGGGAGAATTTTTTAATTTTGACAGAGATTTTTATAACTCACAAGCTAACAGTTGTATACCTAGTTTTTAAAAGAACTAAGTATGCAAAAATAAAAAAACTATAGTTTCAAGGGGGCTACGTTGTTGAACCTAGCTTCCAAGAGATGTAATGCAGCTTTAACATTTTCTTCATATTTTACTGGTAAAGTTCCTAATGCTTCTTTTAAAAGGTAAATCGCTTGACCAGTTTTTCCTTCATCTTCGGCTGTGCGTGCTAGAACTCGATAGGCCATCCATTTAACAACCGGATTGGTTGAGCTCATTTCTTCCGCTAGGACTTCTCTTGTTTGGTCGAAAAGGTTTAATCTTACTTCTTGATGAGTATGTCTTGCCTCTACATTTGCCAATGTGATATCCGCAATTTTTGCAAGTGCATGGGTTTCAGTGTTGTTGCTTGTGCGATGAAGTGTAAATTTTTGCTTATATTGATCTAAGGTAACTGGGACTTCATATAATAAACCTAATTCTGAATAAGTAATTATCGATAGAGTTAATAAAAATTTAAGCTCGTAGTTACCTCTAATATATTTATCCGAGTGTCTTTTATAATCATCCTGGCTACCAATACTTTTAACGCTACGTTCACAGCAACTTATGCACCTGATGTTGCCAGCTTCGGGACTTATATCATGATCTGGAGGAAGAAGATCAAAGGGAATGATTGCCTTTGCTTGAGAAGTTATTCCCAATAAACTTATTCCTAAAAGTAGATGCACAGCCTTAAAACTCATTAATTGCTTCTCCTTAAAAATATCAGAAATTTAATTGCTACCATTATTCCGGATTATCTTCAAATATTTTAGGTAATTTTATTAATAATTATCCTAAAATCACAGTTGCAGTTGCCATGGCAGCGAGTCCTTCTTCACGGCCGCAAAAGCCTAACTTTTCTGTGGTAGTTGCTTTTATGCTGACACGGCTGATATCAATTTCTAAAATCTCGGCAACTCTTTGACGCATTTCCTCTCGTAGAGGTGAAACTTTGGGTTTTTCACCAATTAGGGTTGCATCGATGTGATTAATTTTTCCGCCAGCAGCACGGACCCTTTCGGCGGCATGTTTTAAGAACTGCGCAGAATCTGCACCTCTCCAGCGTTCGTCTTTGGGTGAGAAATGATAGCCAATATCAGCGTCAGCAATCGTTCCTAAAAGCGCATCTGTAATGCTATGAAGGCCAACGTCAGCATCCGAATGGCCAATTAAAGAAAATCCACAAGGGATATAACATCCAAAGATGGTAACTCCATCACCTGGTCCAATTTGATGAACATCAATGCCATTTCCAACGCGTATATCAATCATTGCTTGTAAATCCTTTGTTACAGTTATTTTTATATTATCTTCTTCACCTTCTACGCAGTGAACAGGAACCCCGCCAGTTTCACATAATAATGCATCATCGGTAAAGGTGGGTTTATCTGAAAATTGCTGATGAAGAGAGAATATGGTCCTAAAATCAAAGCCTTGCGGTGTTTGAACCCGACGCAGTGTTGAACGATCAATTGTTTCTTTAACAACACTATTTTCTATTCGTTTGATGGTGTCAGTCACTGAAATAACGGGAATGCAAGCTTTTGCCTGATCAAGGGTATGAATCACACGATCAATCAAGGCACTGGTTACATAAGGTCTGGCGGCATCATGAATCAATACAAAATCGGGTTCATGAATTTTTAAAGCTTGAAGCCCCTTGAAAACAGATTCCTGACGAGTTGCCCCGCCATAGGTCACAGGCAAAAGGTTAAGATCGTGTAGGGCTGATTCATAAAGAGCTTCAGTCCCTTTTCCTATAACAACTTGAACGCCAATGATAGCTGGATGATTTAAAAAAGGAACGATAGCTTGATAGATAACCGTTTTACCATTCAAGGGGCAGTATTGTTTGGGAAGATCCCCTCCAAACCGGTTTCCCAGGCCGCTGGCTACAATCAGCGCGAATATTTTCTTTTTTTGATGAGGAACGGACATATTTTTTAGATTAAAAAAAGTAAGAACTTTTTTTAATGAATAGGGTCTTTTGTGGGTTGTCAAGAGATAAACCACTTCAAAACCTTGCATGAATATAGATTTAAGTATAATCTGGTCTAATCTTTAAAAGGGAATGAATTTCTTTATTGTAGTGTGTAAAAATGGCCATTCGCATCGGTCCTATTGAACTTTCTATGCCTGTTATTCTGGCGCCTATGTCGGGGGTGACCGATATGCCTTTCAGGCGCCTTGTGAAACGCATGGGCGCTGGCCTTGTTATTTCAGAGATGATCGCAAGCCAAGCGATGATTCGCCACACCCGTCAAACACTCAAAATGATTGAAAAGTCAGCTGATGAACAGCCGATGGCAGTTCAGCTTGCGGGTTGTGAGCCTGAGGTGATGGCGGAGGCCGCTAAGCTAAATCAAGACCTAGGGGCTCAGATTATTGATATTAATATGGGATGTCCTGTTAAAAAAGTCGTTAATGGTTATGCAGGCTCGGCCCTAATGCGGGATGAAGCTTTAGCTGCAAAGATCATTGAGGCCACCGTTAAGGCTGTTTCAGTTCCTGTAACCTTAAAAATGCGGACAGGGTGGGATGATAACAGCCGAAATGCTCCCCGTTTGGCGCGAATTGCAGAAGACAGCGGTATAAAAATGATCACTGTTCATGGCCGCACTCGTTGCCAATTGTATAATGGACGGGCAGATTGGGAATTTATCCGTCAGGTAAAAGATGCTGTTTCCCTGCCAGTTATTGGTAATGGAGATGTTACAACTTTAGAAGATGCTCAAAATCTTTTAGACAAAAGTGGGGCAGATGGTGTAATGATTGGGCGCGGGACTTACGGACGTCCTTGGTTTGTGAATCAAGTTGGTACGTATTTGCGCAATCAAACATTGCTTCCTGATCCCTCATTTGGTGAGCAATATCAAATTATCAGAGAACATTTTGAGGCTATTTTGCATCATTATGGAGAATCAACAGGGATTAAGATTGCCCGAAAGCATGTTGGTTGGTATAGTAAGGGATTAACGAATTCAACAGATTTCAGGATGGCTGTAAATCAGACTGAATCGGTTTCGGGTATGAAAAAATTGATAGATGAATTTTATGGGATGCTCTGCTAGAGAAAAGTAATGCAAAAAAAAGACGATAAAAACTACCAGGGCTTAAGCGGAGCAATTTATTCCTTTATAAAGGCATATTTCGAAGATCACGAAGGCGATTTACCTGTTGGTGGTTTGTACCAAACAGTTATGAATGAAGTTGAACGTCCTCTTTTAGCGGTCACATTAAAGGCAGTTGCTGGCAATCAAAAAAAGGCCTCAGAGGTTTTGGGTATTAACCGAAATACGCTTCGTAAAAAAATCCAAGAACTGGGCATGGATCCAAAAGAGTTTATTTAATCATAAATATGCTGATAAGATTATTATAAAATGGCCATTTAATCTTGCGTATATGATCGTTTTTAAGCGTTTTTCCTTATTAATTTCCCTATTTTTATGTTTTTCTTTTTACGTTAAAGCAAGTACCAAGGAAGAAGCCGATCTATTCCTTGATTTTGCGCGCTCTTTTTCTCCGCCTATTTCTCATGACGTTGGTGGGGCAAATAATTTTGATGGAATACAGGAACTTCTTAATATTGCGGGTCCTGACCTGCTCAATGGTTCATCAATCTCAATTCATGCAGTCTCTTCTTTTCATGAGGCTCAACCTCATATTGACGCACTGAAAGCCGGAGATATTTGGCTCTCTGATGTTGATCAAACATTAGTTGATAATAACTTCGAATTGATGGAAGCAGGTATTGTTGAAAGGTTAGAGAGGGCTAAAGAAAGGAAAGTCTCTGTTTTGGCGCTTACCGCTGCTAAACATCCCAATCAACGTAAAGAAAGTTTCCTAATGAGGAAAAATATAAGATTTAGTATGAAATTTTCCCATCTATCCAACTGTGAGAGGCTTTCAACACTGGATCAAGGAATCCTTTGCTCCAAAGGAGAGAAAAAAGACGTTACGGTCAAAAGGTTTTTAAAAAGCGCTTTTCCAATTCAAGAAACTGAATTGAGGAAAGGGAAAAAGGTTTTTTAAATCGGTTAATCCCCCTCCTAAAAGGGTTCTTGTTATGGATAATCTAGAAAGAAATCTTTTGGATATCAAAGAATCTTTGCAAACTCTTTTAACAGAACATCCCTTCACAGAAATGCAAGTTACGTTGTTACATTATGCTCCGGTTGTGTAGAACTTTAGGCATAGTGGTAGTTAAGAAAAACGATTGATTTACATCTGTTATATAACTAACCCATTGGCAAAATGATATCGATTATCGTCATGGCGGGCCCCCCAAAGATATAAGTGGGGCTTGGCCATCCAGAGAAACAGTCTCTCTAACAAAACAGCCTCTGGATCACCACGTCGCCCCAACATTCTTTGGGGCTCCTCGTGATGACGATTACATAATTTATGCTTCTTACCTCGAGTTCAGGTTGTTCAATCAACAGCCCGTTTGAGCGCTTTTTGCAAAAATTTTTCTCAATTCAACTTTACATGCCTATTAAAAGGTGATACGGTGCCGTTGATTTAAATATTCAACTTAATAATACTTATGTGTACGAATCAAAATAAAATAAAAAAATTATCTAAAATTGTTCCAAATCGATCAAGACTTGCTTTTACTGCTTTCTTCTTAATGGGCCTTGCTTATGGTTCTCAAGCTTTGGCTATGGATCTAGAAGGCGGCAGTCTTTTGACGCCTTTAATGGAGAAGGGTGGAAAAACTAGAAACCCAATGCATTCTTCCTATGACACCCTTACTCCAGTAGATTTTCGCTTAAGCAGCCCCCGTCATCCCTCCCGAAGTCCAAAGCCAAGAGGAGTGGTGGTGGAAAAAAGTCCTCTGGTTGAGATGGGCCATGCCTATGGATTTAGATCACCTGGAGACGATGATATTGAGAACCCTCTAAGAGATTCAGCTGCAATGGCTTTGTTTTCTCCAGATCTGGGAAAGGATGAAAACGCAGGGGGTCCAACAGATTCCACTGCCGTAACCGAGGAAGAGGTAAGGCTCGCTCAAGTTGCAGTGGACAA
Source organism: Alphaproteobacteria bacterium (assembly GCA_019751935.1). Taxonomy (GTDB): domain Bacteria; phylum Pseudomonadota; class Alphaproteobacteria; order Paracaedibacterales; family CAIULA01; genus CAIULA01. The sequence goes on along the minus strand of JAIEMR010000114.1, from coordinate 273 downwards.
AATTAAGCATTTTGTACTGTATATGGAAAGCGATGAGATGAAAGGTGCGGTTGCTGAGTTAGATGAGTATCGGAGTATTTCTCCTTCGACATTACCAAGGCATCTTGCGGAAAACGCTAAGAGCGCCGTATTAGAGACTGTTCCTTCATTTCTTGGAACGTTATTAATTATAAAAGATGAGTTAACAGCCGAATGCAGGAACTTGCGAATGGGTTGCATCCACTGGAGAAAGAAGCATCAAGAATTGGAAGAAAAGCATTCAGCCTTGGAAAT